>JAYTKG010000373.1:0-1995 GCA_043730435.1 Acidimicrobiia bacterium
TTCGCGGGTCTATACCGTGCGCGGCGGCGTGCTCAGCCAGGTCAGCCAGGACCACAGCTACGTGGCCGAACTGGTCAACGCCGGCGAGATCACCTGGACCCAGGCCCGCTCGCATCCCCATCGCAACATCGTCACCCGCGCCCTCGGCATCGAGCCCGACGTGGCCGTTGATCTGTGGGAATTCCCGGCCATCGTCGGCGAGCGATTCCTCCTGTGCAGCGACGGCCTGGTCGACGAAGTAGTCGATGAGCAGATCGCCCAGCTCCTCCAGTCCAATCCCGACCCGCAGGCTGCAGCTGCCGAGCTGGTGAACATCGCCAACAGCAACGGCGGGCACGACAACATCAGCGTCGTCGTGATCGATGTCATCGAAGGTGAAAACCAGCAAGCACCCGCCCAACTCGTCATCGCCCCCTACGAGCAACCGACGGTACGGGAGGAAGAGGAGCCGATCGCCGCGCTCGTTGACCAGACACCCCGAGCCACCAAGCCCGGCAAAGCACCCAAGGCCCCGAAGACCAAGGCGCGCAAGTCGATCGCCAATCGCATCCGCGCCGTCGTCTTCACGCTGGTGCTGTTCGGCATCATCGGCACGGTCATCGGCGGGGTGCAGTACTACGGCGGCGCCGGCACGCACGTTGGTTTCTCAGGTGATCAGGTCACCGTATTCAAAGGTCGCGACGGCGGCGTGTTGTGGGTGAAACCATCCGTGCTCCACAAGAGCGCGCTCACCAAGGCCAAGCTCTCGGCCGAGGCTCAAAAGCAGGTCGCGGCAACGGTGTCGTTCACCGACCAAAAAGCTGCTGACGCGTGGATCGACGCGCTGGCGAAGAACCCCAACCTTGCACCCGGCAACGTGCCGCCCACCACTACCACGGCTGCGCCCACCACAACCACCACCGTGGCGCCGACAACGACCACCATTGCTCCAACGACCACGACCGTGGCGGGCCCATGATCGGCATATCGCGGCGCGGCACGGAGTTGACGCTCGTGCTGCTCGCTGCGGTGATTACGGGCGGCGCGTACACGCTGGTTGCGTTGGGCAAGAACTCCACGCTGCCTGCGAACATTGGCCCGTTCCTTGGCGTCATCATGGCGTTGTTGCTCACGCCTCATCTGGCCAACCGCGTGTTGGCCCGCGGTGCCGACGCCGTGCTGCTTCCGTTGGCCGCCATGCTGAACGGCATCGGTTACGTCGTCATCGCGAGGCTCAAGCCAAGCCTGGCGTCGAAGCAATCAGGATGGACCATTCTGGGCGTCGCTGCGTACGTGATCACGCTGATCATCGTGAAGAACGCCAACGACCTCATGAAGTACAAGTGGACGTTTGCCCTGGCTGGTGTCGGCATGTTGCTCCTGCCTTTCCTTCCCGTTATTGGTCGCACCATCAACAGCAGTCGCATCTGGATTCACGTCGGCCCGTTCAGCTTCCAACCGGGGGAAATGGCCAAGGTGCTGCTGGCCTGCTTCTTCGCCGGTTACCTCGTAGAACAACGCCAACTTTTGGCCCAGGCCACCTGGAAAGTCGGGCCGCTGTATCTGCCCGAACCTCGACATTTCGGGCCGGTGCTGGTTGCGTGGTTCATGGCCATCGGCATCATGACGCTCCAAAAGGATCTCGGCTCATCGCTGTTGTTCTTCACGCTGTTCATCGTGATGGTCTGGATCGCCACCGAACGCACCAGCTATCTCGTGGTCGGGTGGGCCATGTTCGCCATCGGTGCGTACATCGCCTGGACTCAGTTCGCCCACGTTCGTTTGCGCGTCAACATCTGGCTCAACCCGTGGGCTCGTTCGAAGGACGACGGCTATCAAATCATTCAGGGGCTCTATGCCATGGCCGGCGGCGGTACCACCGGCACGGGCCTGGGGTTGGGTGACCCGGCGCGCATCCCGTTGGCCCAGAACGACTTCATTTTCGCGGCCATCGGCGAGGAACTTGGGCTGGTGGGCACGACGGCAATTTTGATTGCGTACCTACTCATCATCGGG
>JAYTKG010000374.1:0-3536 GCA_043730435.1 Acidimicrobiia bacterium
CATGTAACTGACGCCGGACGGCACCCGCAGGTTGTCCTCCAGCACGTACATGGTGCCGTCGCCGTCGCGCACCAGGTCGCTGCCGCAGATGTGGGCCCACACGCCGAACTTCGGGCGGATCCCCCGGCATTCTGACCGAAAATTCTTCGAGTCGGTCAGCAAATCGGCAGGAAACACTCCGTCGGCGATGACCTTCTGCTCGTTGTAAAGATCGTCGATAAACAGATTCAACGCCTTCAACCGCTGGGCCAAACCTTGTTCGATATGACGCCATTCGGCTGCGGCGATGATGCGGGGCACGATGTCGAACGGCCATGCCCGGTCGATGCCCTGGCCGTCGTCATAGACGGTGAAGGTGATGCCCATGGCCTGCACCTCAAGATCGGCCAGACCTTGACGCATGACGAGGCCCTCGTCGCCGAGGTCCTTTAGCTGTTGCACAAGCGCCGCCGCTGCCGGGCGGGCAACTGCCGCGTCGTCAAACAGTTCGTTCCAGGTTCTCGAACTCGTAGCCCGCTGAACCATGGTCATCCTCTCAGGGTACGACCGGACTGTATCGGGTGGTTCACGGGCCTGTTTCCACCACGTGAACTCAGCGCTGGTTCCCACGGCTTCATCTTTCGTCAGTGCCCGTAGCGCGAGCGTGGGGTGGGCTGTACGGCCCTTGACAGGCTTGGGGCGGCGTGGCTTCATCGGTCCAATGAATACGCCTGACCACGAACCGGATGACGTTGTGTTTGATGAGTCGTTCGTGCGGTCAGCTATGGCGACAGAGATGTCGGCTGACGAACGGCTGCGGCAGGCGGAACGAAACGCTCGTTCTGCGCTTCTGCAAAGCCGCCTCGAGAGCGAAACGCGTGAGACAGAGTCGAAGACCAGGTCGTTCCGGAGGCGGCGCTGGCGTCGGCGTGCGATCGGACTGGCGGTCATTGGTGGTCTCGTGGCGACCGGGCTTGCGCTTCACAAAGTGAATGGTGGCAACGCTGATAGCGCCGGGGCCAAATTGTTCACTTTGGGAACCGATCGACCGACGCCGAGCCGTGAGGCCGAAAGCGGCCCGCTCGGACAGCCAGCTGCGGTGTCTAGTGACAGCACCCGGTTCAGCTTCACGGCCAGGCAGAGCGACAAGCAGTCACCCGTCGCATACGACCCGTGCCGGCCGATTCACTACGTGACCAATCGGCGGACGATGCCGCTACACGGCGACGAGATGGTCACCGATGCCATCGCGGCCATCAGCGCGGCGAGTGGTCTGGTATTCATAAACGACGGACCAACCGACGAGGAACCGAGCAAAGAGCGGGCCTCGTTCCAGCGATCGCGTTACGGCGATCGATGGGCACCAGTGCTCATCGCTTGGTCCGACCCGAGCCGTTCGCCGGACCTCAACAAGCGCGTGATCGGTCTGGGTGGGAGCGCGTATCTCGACACTCACGACACGTCACCGTTCGACCCGCGAACAAAGGTTTACATCACGGGGACGCTCGCTTTGGACGGCCCCGCCTTCGCGAGTCTCCAGCCGAAGGGCGACGTCAAGGCCGATGACATCGGAAGGGTCATTGTCCTACACGAGTTAGGTCACCTCGTCGGGCTCGGTCATGTTGAAGACCCGACGCAGGTGATGTATCCATCGAGTTCATACGAGGTGACGTCGTTGGCACCCGGCGACCTCAACGGCCTGGCCAAACTCGGTCGTGGCGACTGCTTCCCAACGTTGTAACGCTGTTGGGTAGTGGCTGGGGTCGACCACTAGGTGACAGTTCGTGGGCAGTCACTTGAAACCCGAAGCGTTCGGGGCCGATGTTCTCGATCGAACTTGGCCCCGCTCGTTGAACATCTCGCCGACCGCTTGCGGTCATGTTCGTAGGCTCGAGAACAGACGGCTCCGCCAGATCGGGCCGGACAGATAGGCTGAGGATGTGCCGAATTTGTCCGATGAGGACTTTCTGACTGAACTCAATGAAGCGATGATCGAGCGCCCGCTCGACCTCACAAACGAGGACGATCGGAAGCGATACGTCCAGATTTACGATCCAAGTGATCCTGAGTCAGATCCCGTGGCGCTCCTCACCAACCAAATCAAACGGGCGCGCAGTTCCAGCAGTGCGCATCTGTTCTCGGGCTTCCGCTGAAGCGGTAAGAGCACCGAACTCCGGCGGCTACAGAACAAGCTTCAATTCCTTGGTTACCGGGTTGTCTACGTCGACCTCGACGGCTACCTCGACGCCTACGCCCCGGTCGGCGTCGGCGACTATCTGCTCACCCTTGCGGCCCTTGCGGGGGCGTTCGACGATGAGCTTCATCGCCTGAAGTTGGCGAAGGGAGTATCGGTTTGGAAGAAGGCGTCAGGTTGGCTTTCAAAGTGGGAGTTCGAGGAGATTGGCCTCACGGCGGACGCAAAGGTTGTGAAGGTCGACTTAAAGGCAAGCCTGCGCGATAACCCCGAGTTCCGTCAGCGGCTTCGCCAGCATCTCGACCGACGGCTTGAAGTCGTGGTGAAGGCAGTACACGATGAGATCGGGGCACAGGCCGCAAAGCTCGCGGGACGCGAGCACCGGAACGGGCGTCGTCCTTCTAATTGACTCAACCGAAAAGCTCTCCGATACCGACGAGACGAACCATGCTGTTCGGTCTTCGGTGCGGGTTCTCTTTGCTCAGAACGCACGTCGATTGCGGTTCCCCGGAGTGCATGCGGTTTATTCCGTTCCGCCCGACCTCACTGTGCTCGAACCACAGGCGCTGTCGACCAACTACGAGGGCAGGGTTCCGTCGCTGACTGCGGTCACCGTTGAGAATAAAGGCGGCGGCCGCAACGAACGTGGCGTCACCTTGCTCCGCGATGTACTCCATCGGCGACATGGCGAGATCGTTCGCCTCATCAGCGACCCGGACCAACTCGACCGGCTCGTTCTTGCCTCCGGAGGAAACCTTCGCAATCTGCTATTCCTCGTTCGGTCGGTCGTGGAACGAACATTCAACCTTCCGGTTGCTGCGCGCACTATCGATGGGGCGATCAAAGGAACGGCCGACGACTTCCGTTGCCTGACCAGCGATGAGAACGCCTGGCTTCAAGAACTCACGAAGCAGCAATGGCCGCGGCTGCCCACCGATGACGACCGCAGACGGTTTAGCGAATTTCTGGAGCGCTAGGTCGTGCTCCCCTACCGGAACGGCACGGAATGGTATGACGTGACGCCGCCGGTGAGGGAACTACTGCAGTGACCGACGGCGCCCTCGCCGAAGGGCTCTCGATCGCGGACGAGCAGGTGTGGCTTCGCCTGCGCAACCACGTCGCGAGGGAGAAGGGATTTTGGTTCGGCGCCATTTTCGCCTCGTCCACCTACGGCTTGGATGAGTTGGCTCGTCGAGCCTCATGGTTCCTCGGTGGCCAGAGTCGTGAGCTCCGTCGGATAGTAGCGTCGTCTCCCGACGAGTTAACCGCGGCTGTCAGTGACGTGCTGAATGGCTCGCTGGTTGGGGGGCTGATCTGGATCGAGGCGACGCGACTCGAAGACTCATGGGCGGCGGCGTGGGCG
>JAYTKG010000375.1:0-9228 GCA_043730435.1 Acidimicrobiia bacterium
GCGCCTCGCCTGGTGAAGTCCACCATGGACCTCGCAGGCGTGGAACATCTGGCGCCGCCGTCGGAAACGCGCCAGGTCATCAGCCCGAAGACCGCAGCGCAGATGAACGAGGTGCTGCAGGGCGTCGTGTGCTTCGGGACAGCGTCCGAAAATCACGCGGCCGACATCAACGGATACGCAGTCGCAGGCAAGACGGGCACGGCATTCAAAGCGCAGAACGTGAAGGGCCAGGCCGACGGTTACAAGGACAAGTTCAATCAATACCACTACGTGTCATCGTTCGCGGGCTTCGCTCCGGCGGACAACCCGCGTGTGACCATTCTGGTTTCGCTCGATGAGCCACAGGGTGAGTTCGTCTATGGTCGATCGGGCGCCGCACCCCTGTTTGCCCAGGTAGGGGCCGAAGTGCTCCGAGCGCTACACGTGCCGCCGAGCCCACCCGACGCGCTCTGCCCGCCATCGTCGAAGAAGTAAGCCGTGGCGTCGTTGAGCCAGGCCGCCCACTCCCTTCCGCCCAACCTCGGGTGGACGCAGATCGGCCCGGACGTCGTAGTGGCGGGCATCACCAACGACTCACGCCACGTCGGTCCGGGCACGCTGTTTTGCTGCGTGCCCGGTACTGCCGCCGATGGGCACGCGTTCGCTGCGACCGCAGTCTCGGTCGGGGCCGTGGCCCTCGTCGTTGATCATCACCTCGATCTCGACGTGCCGCAACTGGTGGTGCCTGACGTGCGCGCCGCCATGGCGTATCTGGCCAGCGCGATCTACGACGATCCGTCCCGATCACTCGCGGTATTCGGCGTCACTGGCACCAATGGCAAGACCACGACAACATGGCTGTTGCAGTCGGTGCTTGAGCACGCTGGCCTGCCGTGCGGATTGCTCGGCACACTCTCAGGGGTCCACACCACACCAGAGGCTCCCGCCTTCCAGGCCCAGCTCGCCGCCTTTCGTGACAGCGGAAAGAAAGCCGCTGCGGTGGAAGTGTCGTCACACGCGCTCGCGCTGCATCGCGTCGACGCGACCTGGTTCACCGTCGGGGTGTTCACCAACCTGTCGCGCGACCATCTTGATCTTCATGGCACCGAGGACGTCTACTTTGCGGCCAAGGCGCGGTTGTTCGAACCCGAGCGTTGCGGCGTTGCGGTCATCAACGCCGATGACGAACGCGGCCAACAGCTTGCCGCACAGGTGTCGGTTCCGGTCCGACTGTTCTCAATGAGCGATGCCACCGACATCAAGCTGGACGCGCGCAGGGCGACATTCACCTGGCACGGACAACGCGTCCGCCTACCTCTCGGCGGCGCGTTCAGCGTCGCAAACGGTCTTGCTGCTGCCACTGCCGCCTTGGCCTACGGCATTGATCCCGCCACGATCGCAGACGGCCTCAGCGCAGCCACGCCGGTGCCCGGACGCTTTGAACCGGTCGACGCCGGGCAACCGTTTGGCGTGATTGTTGACTACGCCCACACACCCGATGGTCTGCGCGTTGCTCTTCAGGCTGCGCTGGGAGTGACGCGTGGTCGGCTGATGGTGGTGTTCGGTTGCGGCGGTGATCGGGATGCAACAAAGCGGCCCCTGATGGGTGAAATCGCCCAAAAGCACGCCGATTTCGTGATTCTCACGTCGGATAACCCGCGAGGGGAGAGTCCGGCTGCCATCATCTCTGACGTGGTTCGTGGATTTCCGACCGGGTCGACCGGTGACTATGTCGTTGAGCCAGACCGTCGTGCCGCCATTGCGTTGGCCTTTTCGATGGCCGGAGCCGGAGATGTGGTCCTCATCGCAGGCAAGGGTCACGAGGCCACCCAGACCATCGGCGCCGAGGTGCGGCCCTTCGATGACCGTGTCGTTGCCCGCGAATTGCTGGAGGCGCTTCGATGAGAGGGCTCCTGCTCGCCGCTATTATCGCTATGGCCGTGTCGCTTTTTGGTACCCGCTATCTGATCGGGTTCTTTAGCGAACGCGGAACCAGCCAACCCATCCTTGGGCAGGAAGATCGTGGCCCCGATCATCAGCACAAGCGCGGAACCCCAACTATGGGCGGCCTGGCCATCTTGCTGGCCGCGTTCATTGGCTACCTCGTGCCTCACGTGTTGCCGAAGATCACCTTCTCCAACCAGGCCATCTGGATCTTCCTTGGCATCAGCATCATGGCCGCACTGGGGTTCCTTGACGACTACCTCAAGGTCAAACGTCAACACAACCGCGGCGTGCTCTGGAAACTCAAGGGCTACCTCACCATCATTATGAGCGCCGCCATTGCCACCCCACTCGTGTTGGTAGAACACATCAACACACGCATCTCGTTCACTCGGTACGACCTGCCCGGGTGGAAGGTGCCAACCATCGTCTGGATTTTGCTTGCGACCGCAACCATTTTCTCCACGACCAACGCGGTCAACGTGACCGACGGTCTTGATGGTCTGGCCTCCGGCTCCGCCATCTTGGGGTTCGTAGCGTTGTCGTTCATCGCGTTCTGGAGCTTTCGCAACCCCGACATCTACGGCGTCACCAAGGGCAAGGGCGGAACGATCAACCCCCTCGACCTTGCCATCATCGCCATGGCCTTTGCCGGCGCCTGCGTAGGCTTCCTGTGGTGGAACGCAGCCCCGGCGCGCATCTTTATGGGTGACGTGGGCGCGCTCGGCATCGGCGCTGCGCTTGCGCTGCTGGCACTCACCACCAACACGATGCTGCTGCTGCCGATCATCTGTGGGCTCAACGTGATCGAGGCCGGTTCGGTTGGTTTGCAGATGGCCGTGTTCAAGGCCTCGGGCCGCAAAAAGCGACTGTTTCGTCTTTCGCCGATTCACCACCACTTCGAGAAAGTGGGCTGGCCCGAAACCACGGTCATCATCCGCTTCTGGATCATCTCGGGCATCTGCGTTGCCCTCGCCATCGGGCTTGTGCTCGCCGACTTCGGACGCTTCCCAGGGAAAAACGGATGACCGGATCAACCACCTTTGTCGGTCGCCCCGGCAGCGAACCCGACCAGCACGCAAGCCGGGCGCGGCACCCGACGGGTCGACCCGTCAACCGTCGCGAAGCCCGCAGGAGCATGAAGCGGCGGCGTACCGCTGCCCGCGGTCCCAAGCCGGTGCTGGGCGAACCGCCGGTGCACTTTTACATCATCGCTGCGGTCATGGCCGTGCTCACGATGCTGGGCCTTGTGATGGTGCTTTCGTCGTCTGCGGTGAAGGCGATCAACAACGGTCAAAACGGCTGGGGCTACTTTAAGAAGCAACTGCTCTGGGCCATCCTTGGAATGGTGGCGCTTTTCATCACGGTGAAGGTGCCCTATACGAAGTGGCGAAACTTCGTGAAGGTCGGTCTGGTCGGCTCATTCCTGTCGATGTTCCTGGTGTTCATTCCCGGCCTCGGGCGGAACATCAACGGAGCGCAGAACTGGCTGAATCTTGGGCCGTTCGGCGGGCAACCTTCCGAGGTCATGAAGCTGGCCCTGTTGTTGTACAGCGCCGACTTACTGGCGCGTCGATCAGAACACATCACCAATCCGAAACGTACGCTACGGCCGGTGCTGATCATTCTCGTTGCCGCCTGTCTGTTGGTGTTAGCCCAACGTGACCTCGGCAACGGCATTGTGATGGCCATTATCGTTTTGGCCGTGTCGTTCTTCGCTGGCGTGCCGCTGCGTCCGCTCGCCGGAGCCTCAGCCGTCATGACGGTGGCAGGAGTCGGGTTCGTGATGTCGGAATCGTACCGGCTGGCCCGCTGGACATCGTTCCTCAATTTGGAAGCGAACAAGCAAAAGAGCGGCTATCAGGTGTGGCAGTCCCTGGTGGCTATCGCCAGTGGTGGACTTACCGGAGCAGGGGTGGGTGCCGGTAAGGCAAAGTGGGGCTTCATCCCCGAGCTGCACACCGACTTCATCTTCGCCCTCATCGCTGAAGAGATGGGTTTGTTCGGCGTCGTCGTGGTCTGCGCGTTGTTCGCGGTTCTTGGCTACGCAGGTTTGCAGGTGGCGCTGCACGCGAAGGACACCTTTGGCATGCTCGTCGCCGGGGGCGTCACGGCGTGGCTTCTGGCGCAGGCCGTCATCAACATCATGGGCGTCACGGGCATGATGCCGCTCACCGGTCTTACGCTGCCGTTCGTGTCGTTCGGTGGATCATCGCTGTTGGTCACCATGTCCGCCGCCGGACTGTTGCTCAACGTCGCCCGCAACAGTGACTGACTCGGGCCGGCTCTTCGCGCTCATTGCGGGTGGCGGAAGCGGTGGTCATGTGCTGCCCGGGCTTGCCGTTGCCGAGGCGCTTGTAGCTCGCGGCCACGACCGGGCAAGCATCGGTTTCATGGGCTCGTCGCGCGGCATGGAGGCCCATCTTGTACCGGCCGCCGGCTACACACCGACGCTGTACGAACTGACCAGCTTTCCGAGGCGCGTCACCAGCCGTCATCTGGTTGCGTTTGCCCAGCTGAGTAAGGCGCTCATGCGAAGTTTCGCTCTGGTGCGGCGGCGCCGACCATCAGTGGTTGTCTCGGTCGGCGGCTATGCCAGCCTGCCTGGCGTGGTAGCAGCCATCGTGACCCGTACCCCGATCGTGGTCGTCAGTTACGACGCGATTCCCGGTCGAGCGAGTCTGCTGGCAGCACGTTTCGCGAAGCAGTGCGCGGTGGCCTTCGACACATCGCCATTGCCCCGCCACGTCGTGACGGGTGCGGCCATTCGACATGAGATCTTGGCGGTGAACCGCGCTGCCGATCACGACGCAGCGTGTGCCAAACTCGGCCTGCCCAACAATCGGCTCACGCTGCTGGTTGTGGGCGGTTCCCAAGGGTCGGGCGCACTGAATGATGCCATTGACCAATTCGTGGCTGCGAACCTGCACCGTACCGATCTCGCCATCCGCCACATGCGCGGCTCGCGCTACGACGACGGCAAGCATCCCGCCATCAACGGCAGCGATGGTCTGATCTACCAGCCCGTCGGCTACGAAGACGATATGGCCTCGGCCTACGCCGCGGCTGACGTGTTGCTCGCCCGATCAGGCGCAACAACCGTGTTCGAAGTGGCCGCGGTCGGCATTGCATCAATCCTGGTGCCCTGGCCCGACGCGGCTGAGGACCACCAGACGGCCAACGCCAACGCGCTCGGCAAGGTCGGTGGCGCAATCGTCATTCCCGAGCGTGAATTCTCACCTGTTCGCTTGGCCACCGAACTCGAACGACTCGCCGATCCAACCGTTCGCCACACCATCGCCACCGCGGCCACCACGGTCGGGCATCGTGACGGTGCTGCCAGAATCGCTGCGGTGGTGGAAGACTGCTCGGCATCATGAGTTCGCCCCCTGTACCTGTTGCGCCCCTCGATCTTTCCCGCGCCGGCCGTTACCACGTCGTCGGCGTCGGTGGGCCCGGAATGAACGCAATCGCCCTCGTTTTGGCCGGTATGGGCCACGAGGTCTCCGGTTCTGACATTCGCGATTCGATCGTCGTTGACCGCCTCCGGGCGGCAGGTGTGACCGTCACCATCGGCCATGACCGAGCACTGGTCCACGGTATGGACGCAGTCACCGGCTCAAGCGCCATTCCCGATCGAAACATCGAGCTCAGCGAAGCCCGCGAAATCGGTGTGACCACGTTGCGGCGGGCCGGGATGCTGGCGTCGATCTGTGCTCGAGCCAAGTCGCTGGCAGTCGCGGGTACTCACGGAAAGACCACGACCAGCTCCATGCTGATGGCCATCCTTGACGAAGCGGGCATGAAGCCGAGCTTCCTTATCGGCGGCGACTTGAACGATATGGGTACCGGGGCCGCATGGTCAGGCAGCGAGTGGTTGGTGGTGGAGGCCGACGAGAGCGACGGCACGTTCCTGGAGTTACCGCTTCATGGCACCATCGTCACCAACGTTGAGGCCGACCATCTCGACCACTTCGGCACGCTCGACGCCATCGTCGACGGTTTCGACCACTACCTCGCCCAAATCCCCGGCCCGAAGGTCGTCTGCGCCGATGATCCCGTTGCCCTCAAGCTGGCGCACAAACACCAGGCAGTCACCTACGGCACCCATCCCGATGCTCGTTATCGCATAGCCGACATCGAGAGTCACAACGGTGTGGTGCGGTTCACACTGCATCGCGACGGCGTCGCTCTCGGGCCAGTGCAGGTGCCGTTGCGCGGCACCCACAACGTCCGCAACGCAACCGCAGCGACGGCACTCGCAATGGAGGTCGGGGCATCGTTTGAAGCCGCGGTAAACGCATTGAGTCGCTTCGGCGGTGTGGCCCGCCGTTTCGACTTCCGTGGTGAACACGATGGCATCACCTTCGTGGACGATTACGCGCACATCCCGACCGAGATTTCGGTCGTGTTGGAAGCTGCGGCCACCAGCGGCGATAACTGGAAGCGCATCGTTGCAGTGTTTCAACCGAACCGCTTCAAACGCATGGCCGTCCTTTCGCCGGAGTACGCCGATGCTTTCGTACACGCCGATCTCGCCGTCATCACCGACATCTATCCGTCGGGCGATGCGCCTATTCCGGGCGTGACCGGCAAGCTGGTGGTGGACGCCATCCTCGACAGCCATCCCCGCCAGCGGGTGGCGTGGCTGCCGCATCGGGCCGATCTGGTCGACTTCCTCGCCAAAGAACTCCGTCCGGGTGACGTGTGCATTTCGATGGGCTGTGGTGATGTTGCTTCACTGCCGTTGGAGGTGCTGGCCGAGCTGACCGAGGGTCCGCTGTGAACTCGGCGGTCGATCTCGCCGCTTCAATTCTTGGCTCGCTCGCCCAGCGCGAGGCTCCCCTCGGCGTGCGCACCACCTACCGAGTCGGCGGCGCGGCGCGGCTGTTGGTGCGGGCTCGGTCGCTCGATGACCTCCGCCTCGTGCACCGCGCTCACCTCGAAAGCAGGCTTCCGGTGTTGCCGGTGGGGCGCGGCTCGAACCTCCTGGTGGCCGACCGCGGCTACAACGGTATCGCTGTCGTTCTTGAAGGGTTCGATGAGGTTTCCTCGACAGGTTCGGCCGTCACCGCCGGAGGAGCAGTGGCTCTGCCGGTGCTGGCGCGGACCACGGCCCGACTGGCGCTGACGGGGCTCGAATGGGCCGTTGGTGTACCGGGCTCTGTCGGCGGAGGCATACGCATGAACGCAGGCGGACATGGCTCGGATATCGCAGCCAACCTCGTGGGGGTCCATGTCTTTGACCTGGTGACCGGTCAGGATGGAGACATGCCCGCAACCTCGCTAGGGCTGCGTTTTCGCGGCTCAGATCTTTGTGATGACCAGGTCGTCATGAGCGCAACCTTCCACTTGGCACCCGGTAATCGCGAGGCATCTGAGGCCGAACTCACCGAGATTGTCCGTTGGCGACGCCAGCATCAACCCGGTGGACAAAACGCCGGTTCTGTGTTCGTGAACCCGATCCCTGGCGTGTTGTCCGCCGGTCAGGTTATCGACGAGATCGGGCTGCGTGGCTTGCGCATCGGCACTGCGTGCGTCTCAGAAAAGCACGCCAATTTTATCCAGGCCGACGACAACGGCAGTGCCGATGATGTGGCCCGAGTCATGGCCCATGTGCGCGCCGTTGTGCTCCGTGAGCGCGGCATTGACCTGCACAGTGAGAATCGGCTGGTCGGATTCGATCCGCACGAACTGTCGGGTGCGACGTGAGTGATAACACGGGGCGGGGCGAGAGCTTCGAGAGCGTCCGCATCATCAAGCCGCCCCGTGACGAACCGACCACCCATCAACCAGCGCCTGACGAACCAGCACGTGACGAAGTGGTGCTGGAAGAACAGACCGTCGATCCGGTGCCCGTCGATGTCGTCGATGACATACCGGCGCCGGCGTGGTTGACCGCCGACATCGAGACGGCCACCGCTGCCCCGGACACGGACGTTGCCGTCGTCACGACGGGCGAGAGCGATGTCTCCGAAGCTCCCCACCACGACGACACCACCGAAATCCCCGTCGTCCCCAGTAGTGATCCGCCCGAGATACCTACCATCACCGTGTCCGAGCCGAAGCGTCGCCAGGTCATTGTTATCGACGACGACGTGGCGGTTGAGCCCGAGCCTGAAGTGCTTGTCGCGGCTGGCGCCGATCGCGTCGACCCGCGCATACGGGCGCGACGGCGAGCGGTGCGGCGCGCTGCCGGTCTACGACGCTTTCGCCTGCTGATCGCCATCGTCACGGTGTTGACCCTCATCATCGGCGGCAGCATTCTTATTCAGTCGCCGCTCTTTTCGGTGAAGGAGGTCAACATCACGGGCGTGCGTTACACCGACCCGGCTGCGGTGCAGGCCGTGGCCGACTCCCTGCGTGGTCAGCCGCTCTACCGCGCTGATCTCGGCAAGGCCCAAGATGATCTGCTCCTGCAGCCCTGGGTGCGCCGGGCGCGCATTGTTCGGACCTGGCCCCGGTCGGTCACTATCGATATTGCCGAACGTACGCCGGTTGCTGCTGTGCAGTCAGAAGACTCGGAATGGCGGGTCATTGATGTGGAAGGTCGCGTGCTGGCGTTGACCCTCGGGAAGCCCAAGGACTTCATGGAAATAAAGGGGGATCCGGCACTCGTGGCGGTCGGTGAAACGGTGTCGGAGCCGATGATTTCGGGGGCCCGTTTGGCCGAGATGTTGCCGGGTCGCCTAAAAGCGGTCACCACCAGGGTTATTGTTGGAGGAGACGGCGCAGTCGCGCTCGACATAACTCCTAGGGGAAAGATCTTGCTCGGTACTATCGATGACCTGCGCGCCAAGCTGATCAGTGTGTTGACCTACATGGACGCCTGTCCGGGCGTGGCATTCGACTACATGGACGCGCGAGCAGCCGACTCTTTGGTGCTCACGCCGCCGAGCTGTCCGAAGTCTTCCTTGACCCAGAAGGCGTCATGACACTAAAACTTCCCGGCCTGGGTCAGCCGTTCCGTTGCGAGAGTGCCGCTTTCGAGCACTGTTTGTCGGCGCGCATTGTCCCTCGTTTTTTTCGACCCAATCGTTCTCGCAGGTGGAGGTAGTCATGGCCGGTATGCCGCAAAACTATTTGGCAGTTATCAAGGTCATCGGTGTCGGTGGCGGTGGCGTCAACGCCGTCAACCGCATGATCGACGCTGGGCTGAAAGGTGTCGAGTTCATCGCGGTGAACACCGACGCGCAAGCGCTCCTCATGAGTGATGCTGATGTGAAGCTCGACATCGGTCGCGAGATCACCCGTGGTCTTGGCGCCGGGAGCGATCCAGAAGTTGGTCGCGCCGCTGCCGATGCA
>JAYTKG010000376.1:0-2711 GCA_043730435.1 Acidimicrobiia bacterium
ACCGGTGAACTCATCGGCCATCTCCACCGGAACGCCAAGCATTGCTGAAATGACCCGGGCCGGGATCTGCTGCGCGTAACCCTCGGCTGCATCGGCGACACCCTTGTTGATGAATCCGTCGATCAATCGGTGGCACAGCTCGCGGGTGCCGGCCTCGAACTTGGCGACTGACTGCGGTGAGAACGCCGGCAAGATCAGACGGCGGTGCCAATGGTGGTCGGGTGGATCCGAGGTAATGGGTGGTGCCGCCACCGCGCCGTAGGCGCCCTCAGCCGCGCCCGGAACGGGTGGCACCACAATGATCTGGCGGGACGTGAACACATCGTGCTCCTGCGCCATGGCGACCACGTCGTCGTATCGCGTGGGCAACCACGAACCGCCGTATCGATCGGTATGCGCAATCGGACATGCACCCTCGCGGATCTCACTCAGGACCGGGTACGGGTCGATCATGAACTCGTGGGCGAAGATGTCGTAGTCGCTCAGCCAGTCCTGTACCGATTGCGAGTCCGCCATGATCTTCCCCGTTCAGTCGTTGATTGCAATGGCGTGCTCGGGGCAGTTTCGCTGCGCCCGTTTGGCAAGGTCGTGGAACTCGGCCGGCAGGTCACCGGCGATGAGAACTACGCCATTGCCGATCTCATCACTGCCGAAAACGTCGGGCGCGACGATGGCGCACGCCTGATGGCCCTGACAGATGTCGCCGTGAATCACAACCCTCATGCCGTACCCCTTCGTTGGCTACCTCGTCAGCCTACGACGCCCTAGGCCAGCGACGCACGGCGCCGACCGGATCGTTCGCTGATCCAGATCGCAAGCAGTACGAGTGCACCGCCGACGGCGTCGCGTACGTGCAGCTTCTCCCCGACCACAAGCCAGGAAGCAAGCACGCCCAACAGCGGCGTGAGGTACATCGACACCGCGACGCGGCTCGACGGTTGACTAGCCAACACCGAGCACAGCAGCAGATAGGCAATGGCCGAACCAATGCCCAGAAAGATCACGGCAATGGCAGCCTTGGGTTGAATGGACGCGCCGCGAATCATGCCGCCACCGGCGACGTCGAACAGACAGGCGGGGATCACGAAGGCGAGCGCTCCGACCTGGGTGATCGCCGCGACAGCGAGGGGTTGCACGCCTTGGCGGGCTTTGCGCACAAAGGCGGTATAGACCGAGAAGGTGACGACGGTTCCAAGAAGCAGGATCATCGGAAGGATCGCAGATGGTCCGGTGTGCTCGGTGAAAACACCCGATGCCACGATCGCTCCGCAGAAGCCAACGGCCAGCGCAACGATGGCTTTTCTGGTTGGCGTGTCGCCCACCAATACCACGCCTGCCAGCGCAACCCCGAGTGGCTCTAGGCCCACCACGATCGAGCCGATGGTGGCTGACCCTTTGTCAACGCCGACACCGAGGAACAACGCCATAAGCCCAATGCCGAGCGCGCCGATCAGGAGCAGTCGGCGGCGTTGGCCGATGGCCGTCGCGATCTGGCGTCGTCCGGCGAAAGACAGCATGCCGGCGGCCACCACGAAACGGCCAAGGTTGGTCGTGGCCGGCCCGAAACTGCGCGATGCGATCTTGTACGCAGGCAGACTCCCCCCGAAGAACGCCACCATGGTCAACAGCGCTATCCGCACCCGCCAAGTGGCTCGATCGGCCGCTAAGGCAGGCGGAGCGACATGGGTGACCATCGGCAGATCGTAGCCCCGACCTGCCGCCTGACGATGTGTCAGTAGATCGACTTGCTGGTCGCGGGCTTGGATGCACCGCGGGCCTCAGCCAGTTCGGCTGCCATTGCGCCGCGCAGGGCTAGCAGGTCACCCGACACCGTCAGCATGCGGAAACCCTGCTCGAGTCGGCGCTCGGCCAAGGCACCGCTTGAATGCATGCCGGGCACTACACCGTGGCGACCACACGCGGCCACGATCGTGGCGAGCGCGTCGTCAAACTTCGCCTGCCCGTCATTGTTTCCGGGTGGCAGACCAAGGCTGAGCGAAAGATCGGCCGGACCGACATAGATGGCATCTACGCCCGGTACTGCCAGAATCTCATCGAGGTGGTTGAGGGCCTCTACCGTTTCGATCATGGGGATGACGGCCGTGCGGCTGTTGGCCACGTTGGTGTGGTCTGGGATGCGAGGCATGACGAGCACGGGCCCGAAGCTACGCATGCCAAGCGGTGGGTAACGGCACGCGGTCACGACGGCCTGGGCCTCGGCTGCCGAGTTGACCATCGGCACGATGACGCCCTCGGCTCCGGCGTCGAGCATCTTGCCGATGATGCCTGGTTCGTTCCACGGCACCCGCACGATAGGGGTGCCTCCACCCAGCAAGACGGCTTGCATCATTGTGACGGTGACCTGGTAATCGCTCACGCCGTGCTGGTTGTCGATGCAGACGTAGTCGAAGCCGGCACGCCCGGCCGTCTCGGCACTGACGGTGGAGGGAATGGTCAGCCATGCCCCCAGGGTCGATTCGCCGGCAGTCCACATTTCTCGAAGGGTCATGGTGTCGTTCTAACAGACCAGTCAGGGTCGAATGGAAGAAGGCACCAATGTGGCTGCGTCGCCTCGCAGTACCGCCAACGCGTTCTCGATTCCCTGCTGGTACAGACGCCGCCGACCGGCTCCGGTGGACGACGCGGTATGCGGGGTCACGATGACAAGCGGATGGGTGAGCAGCGGGTGGCCCGCTGGCAGCGGTTCGGGC
>JAYTKG010000377.1:0-3911 GCA_043730435.1 Acidimicrobiia bacterium
ACAAGCTGCTAGTCGGTCTCAAACAAGAGCCGGGCGTTGACCTTAATTCGCTCGCTCGTGCTCTTCATGAGGCTTACGGACGCGGCGTCAATGCTGTCCGTGCAGCCGTGGCTGAAGGTGTAGCCATCGAAAGCCTTGAGCGTGTCGCCTGGTGGCATCAGGGCTACGACATTGCCGAAATAGACCCGAACAAGGTTGACCTGGCCCCCTTCGCTCGTCTCCCTGTTGGCGTTGCGAAGGCACTTCGTGTTCTTCCCCTGGGTCAAGGGGCAACTGGTTTCCGGATCGCGATCGCTGACCCCGACAACCTCGCCGTTGTTGACGAACTTCGCAAACGTCTGGCTCCTGAGCCGGTGGAGATCGCTGTCGCTGACGCGGGTCTCATCGAGGCAGCGCTTTCGGCTATCGAGCACCGAGCCGTCAGTGCGGACTTCAAGGATGATGACTTTGAAGATCAGTCGGCCGCGCAAAACGACGATGGTGGCGACAGTCTCATTGCACAGATGGTGAACAAGACCATCGAGATGGCAGTCTCCTACCGGGCGAGCGATATCCACATCGAACCCGCCGAGAATGAGGTGCGCGTCCGGATTCGGGTTGATGGTGTTCTTACTGAAATAGCGCACTATCCGATCAGCGCCGGCCAGGGCATTATCAACAACTTGAAAGTCCGAGCCGGGCTTGATGTCGCAGAGCGCCGTGTCCCGCAGGACGGTCGCATTACGATCACCGTCGCCGGCCGCGTTCTTGACCTTCGACTCGTGACCCTTCCCAACGTTTGGCGAGCCGAAGGCGCAGTCATGCGTATTCTCGACCGCAGTCGAAGCGTGGTCAGTCTGGCGCAGCTTGGTTACTCCGAGCGCGTTCAGTCGACGTGGGAGCGGCTTGCCGATTCGCCCTACGGAGCACTACTGGCGACGGGCCCGACGGGTTCGGGTAAGACGACCAGTCTCTATGCAACGCTTGCGAAGATCGCTACGCCCAAAGTGAAGGTTTGTACGGCCGAGGATCCGGTGGAATACCGGTTCCCGGGCATCACTCAGATGCAGGTAGATGTACGGGCGGGGCGAACTTTTGCCACCGCGCTGAAGAGCTTCTTGCGAAGCGACCCCGACATCATCCTGGTCGGCGAAATTCGAGATCACAACACGGCCAACACCGCCATCGAGGCAGCCCTCACCGGCCACCTTCTGTTGGCGTCACTCCATGCCAACACGGCGGTCTCGGCGCCGACCCGTCTCATCGAAATGGGCATCGAGCCGTATCTTGTCGCCAGTGCGGTGCGCGGAGTGCTGTCACAGCGGCTCACACGAAAGCTTTGCCCGCACTGCAAGAAGGCGGTTCAAGCGCTTCCGGGAACGTTTGATCTGCTTGAGATCGATGTCTATCCGGAGCATATTTTTGAGCCAGCGGAAAAGGGATGCTCGCGCTGTAGCGGTACCGGCTATCGGGGCCGCCTCGCCATTGCCGAGGTACTTGAAGTAACGCCCGCTGTTGCTCACGGCATAGCCAGTGGCATGGACCTCCAAGAGTTGCTGAAGCTGGCTCGCACAGAGGGCATGGTGCCGATGTTTGAAGAAGGTCTGCAATACGTGATGCAGGGGGTTACGTCCCTTGCCGAGCTCTCGAGGGTAATCAACTAATGGCGAATTTCTCCTACCAAGCTGTGAGCCGTTCCACCGGCGCCGCCACAAACGGAATCGTGAACGCCGAGGGTCTCGAGGAGGCCCGGGCCCAGCTGAAGAGCCAGGGCCTCTTGGTTGTCAACCTTCACGAAGGCAAGGGCGCGGTTGGCGCGAAGGAAATCAAGCTTGGAGGCGACAAGGTAAAGCTCAAGGACGTTGCTTGGGCTGCCCGCAACTTGGCGACTACGCAGACGGCCGGCCTTCCTATCCCGCGAGCCCTGAAAATGCTGGGCAACCAGCGAGCGGCTGAGGGAATTGGCAAGACCTTGTTGCGCGTACACGACGAAGTAATCGGTGGGCGATCGCTGGCTGAGGCGTTCGGTCAAGAAGAAGAACTGCTCGGCAAGATGACGACGGCAATGGTCGCGGCCGGTGAGTCAAGTGGCAAGCTTCACGAGAGCCTTACCAAACTCGCCGACCTGTGCGAGGCCCGAGTGCGACTGAAGCGAAAGATCATGTCGGCGTTGACGTACCCCGCCGTCATGATGGTTCTCGTGATCGGTATCTTCCTCGTCATGTTGGTCGTCGTCGTTCCTACCTTCAAGAACATCTACGCCGATCTCGGCGGATCGCTGCCCGGCTTGACTGCCTTCATGATGAGCATGTCGGACTTGCTTCGCAACCATATTCTTTGGATCCCGATAGTCATTGGCGGTTCCGTGTTTGGCTTCAAGCGACTCAAGAAGTCGAAGCAGTTTCGTCTCATCAAGGACCGCTTGGTCTTTCGGATGCCAATGTTCGGAAGTCTCTTCCTGTCGTCAGCGGTTGCTCGCATGGCAACCACACTGTCGTCGTCGCTCGGAGCGGGAGTGCAGCTGCTTGACTCGCTGCAGCTTGCGTCGGAGGTGGCCGGAAACTCGATCTTCGAGGATGCCATTGGTGACATTCGCAATGACGTTCGTGACGGTAAAAGCCTCGGCAACGCCATGAGCCGTCAGACAATCGTGCCCGACATGTTTACCTCCCTTGTGATGATCGGCGAAGAGACCGGGGCGCTCGACACCCTGCTGTCCAAGTACGCCGAGATTCTCGAGGAAGAAGTTGAAACCCGGGTGGAGGGCATCACCAGCGTCATCGAGCCCATCATGATCATGGTGTTCGGCAGCCTCGTTGGTGTCATGGTGATTTCGCTCTACCTGCCGCTCATCAACATCTTCAAGTTCCTGAAATAACCGTCCGCTGAGCTGTGTTCCTATGGTCGAATCTCACGGCTGAGCTGGGCCGGACCAGCCTCGGCCGCCGCGACCGCAAGATCCAGAGCGGCTGTGCTCGCCTAGCAACGGTCGGCCGCGCTACGCGGGATATGTGTGGCTGAGGTGGCACGACGCCAGCCTGGACTCGCCGTTGACGATGGTAAGTGACGCCGGCTTCGTAATCGGTCTTGTCACGCACGACCTGCCCAAGGTTGGTTCACTCCTGTGGATAGCAACACCGACCTTCGACGATGAACCAACCCGCATCGAAGTCGACGGGATCGCGAGTTGGCGGTGGCCCGTGCTCTTTCCTATGGCAGCGGCCGTCAGACGTCGGATAATGGTGCAGATCGGGATGGTCAGCATTCCGGACGCCCTCCGTCTTTTCCCCACAACGCGAAGTGGGAACCGAAGCGCAGGATGGAGCACCTTCACCGAGGTCGGAGGCGTGCGGCATCGGCTTGGGCCCACAAGTGATCCGTCGCTGCCGATCTACAAGGTTGTCAATGACACCAGGTTGAAGGAGATGGTGGTGTCTGGATGGCGACCGGAGAACGAGTGGTAGCCATTTCGCTACTTCGCCTCCATTCAAACCGCTACAGCGACCAACCCACGAGAAGATCAACGAAATGCGCTGCGACAACTTTCCGAATGGCACCAACTTGTCGGGCACAGCTCTGAGCGCCTCGCCGAGGTCGCTCTCAACTTGACCAGCGGCCTCGCGAAACCCAGCGCTTGTCTCGTAGTCTTCGGCGGCAAGTTGTGGGCTCGAGACCAGCTAGCGAATCCAGCCCTCCCAGGGGCGTACGGGGGGCGGGAGTGGTTGGCCTTCGGAGCGTGTCTCCTCCACCCGCAATGGTGATCCCTGGTGGTTCACCGCCGCAGCAATCGGATCCGTCGAAGATGGCGACAGAAGGTCGGCGCTTGGCGGCCCGAAATCAAGTTGGTTGAACAGCACTTCAAGGCGCTCGTCATTGTAGGGGACTTCGCCGACGCTGCCGTTTCCGAATGACTCCACCACGTCAGCTTGCTC
>JAYTKG010000378.1:0-3396 GCA_043730435.1 Acidimicrobiia bacterium
TTGAGGTATCGACGGTGCGCCCGGGCAAGCTCGGCCTCCGTGAGGCCCAGTTCGGCGGCGAACTCCGTGAGTTGGCACCTTTCGGCTGCGTCGATGTGCCGATCGGCAACGGCGCGCCCGAGCAGTTCGAGGTACTCGAGGTACTCGAGGCTGCGGACTTCAACTCCGGTGTGTGGCAGCCGGGAAGCGAGGTAGGCGATCAGCGGCGAGTCGGGGATCTTCGCTGGTTCTTGGTCCTCTCTGCGACGAACACGACCGCCGCGCAAATATCCCACGGGGGCAGCGATGATTGCACCCGGATCACAGGTGTCAGCCAGCCGAAGGAAGAGCTGGGCCGTTGCCATCGCGTCGGAGAGGGCTCGGTGTGCCCCATCAAGCAATATGTCTCGCTGCGCACACGCCTCGCCGAGCCGGCATCCCGCCTCTGCGAGAGTGTCGATTCCCCGGGCAATGTCGAGGTCTCCATCGATGAGCCGAAACTCATTCACCAGCATTCGAGAATCGAACGGGACGTTGTGGGCGACGAAGCAAGCACCATGCAATCGGACTGCGACGTCCCCCGCGATCTCGGTAAAGGTCGGCGCGTTCGCCACCATCGATGCCGCAATACCATGAATGTGAGTAGCAGCGACATCTCGCTGCGGTTGCACCAGCGTGTCAAAGACATCCAGGATCTCGCCATTGAGGGAGACCGTGACAATAGCGATCTCCACGATCCTGTCCGACTGGTAAACCCCGGTTGTCTCAACGTCGACGACTGCAAATCGATCGGCACCGCCAGCACACTTCTGCAATGCAGCCGTCACGACATCCCCGCCCATCCCGAAGCCCAAGCTGGTACACCACCGGTTGGTTCCCGCGTGCACCTTAACCAATTAATTGCTCGATGCGTGCTGAAACCACCGGGTCTGCTCGCAATCCCAACGCCAACCGGTCGGCGGTACTCTCGATTCGCTAGATCGCGCTTGACACTCAGCTCTCGGGCAGAGTCGGGCACCTGCACCGAACTGCCACCTCGGCCGGGCAAGCCGCGTTACGGTCAGTGCGTTCACGACCATCGACCGATCTTGGAGGACCAATGACAAACGTCCGCCGCCACCGACGAAAGGGACATCGACGCAAAGACGGCACCTGGGTACGCGGTTCAACGGTTCGGGCGCATCACCGCAAGGGTTCGAAAGCAGTCCCCAAACGATCGGCGCAGCGATCGACTGGCGGAACCATTCTAGACATGTTGTCTAAGTTCACCTACCGTCCGAGCACGGAGCGGTCGCGGGTGGCTGGTCAGATTTGTGATCTCGCTTGGCAGGCCCGAGTGATAGCGGCGGCGAGTCAGGCGGCCGGACCCCAGACGTGGTCGGCCCGCCCAAGACACTGTCGGCGATCGGATTGCAGTTGGTACGCCAAGGTCGCCAATCGGCTCCTCGATGTCCGGGTGATCACATCCGAGAGGCTCGCCAACCTAGCAATTTCGGGCCTTCCCGAGCGCGGTCGCAAGGCCTTTGCGCCGCTGCTGGCACGATGCCTCGTGGTTTCGTCACCGTTGCCGAGCGATCAAGCGCTGACGCAGGCCGCTCGATGTCTTCGGGCGCTCGGCGTACTGTGCTGTGTCGCCGCTGGCAGGGATATGGCACGCTGCCCATGTCTGCGCGTCGTGGCTTCTGACCTCACCAGCGAGGCGCTCAGCAGAGAGCTACGCCAGATGGCCACAGCCACGCTTTGGTCGCCAACGTTGCCCGGAGCGAAGTAGACACTACACGGGCATCGCTTGAAGATTCCGGCTTCCCGACCGCAATTAGATAGCGAGGCGGCGCGTCAACTCCTCGTACAGGCGGCGATCACGCGGATCGCACAACGCAAGTTGCTGTTCGTCAGCGTCGAAGTCGGCGAGGAACGCGAACCGCTTGCGAGCGCGTCGCTCCCACGCACCGATGTCGATTGGCTGGGTAAGAACACCGATCGATTCTGGCGCGAAGTCCTGCTCGCGATACTCGGTCAATACATCGGAGTCGGCCAACGGCTTACCACCACGAGCGTCGTCGACGACGTCTGCCCATACCTTGAGAACCCAGAGCCGTCGTAGCAACGGCTCGTCGATGTGTCGAGCGGCAAAGGTCGTAGATGTCGCGGGCAAGGCGGGTGCGCCGGTAGCGGGCGAGCTTCTCTGCGCATGCTAGTCGGCTGCTCGACCAACGTGCCACCTCAGTGTTGTACACCTCGATCGTGGAGGACATACGTTGAAGCACCTCGCCACTCGATGAGTTGCACACCCAGGTGTCGCGTCCTGTGTTCACGCCGTTGCCTGCGAGATCGAAGAACTGCGCGAGCGGAGAGAATACGTCAAACCCCGTAGTTCGTTGCCCGATCCAGTCTCCGTGATCGTTGGTAACGACATCGACGGCGTCGAGCCGTGAGATGTCAGCGGCTTGAGCGACCCTCCGAAGCTTCTCCTCCCGGCTGAGGTAGTCACCGATGTCGGTGTACCGGACTGTGCATTGGCCCGTTGCGCTCGGATTCTTGACGAGCACGGTGATCGCGACCGTTGCTCGTGACCCGGCATCAAAGATTTTGCCGCCCTCCTTACGCGACTGCTCTCCGGCGGTCCTCTGATTGCCGCGAAGGTTGAAGATGTGGATCTTGCTGAACTCTTCGGCCGGGGTCTTGCGCATCCCGTCTGCCGCGTTCGAATCGAGGAAGCCACCGTTGGTGACGAGGGCGACCACCCCCGATCGTTTATGCGGGGCGTGGCCCATTTGATCGCACGGATGTACGAGTCATACAGCTTGTTCTTGAGCGTGGCCGTCGACCGTGCCGCGTAGGTGTCTCTGATCGCCGCGTCGAGGTTCGGGTACTGATCGCTAGCGTTGTTGTCGTTGGCGCTGTCTTGTCCGGCTGAGTACGGCGGGTTGCCGATGATCACCGTGATCGGCAGTGCCTTGAGCTTCTCCAGGCGTTCATTATTTTCGGGGAAGACGTCGAGGTCGAGCCTGTCGTCAGCTTCCCAGGACTGGAACGTGTCGGTCAGGATGAGGCCGGGGAATGGTTCGTACGTGGCATCGGCGCCGAGGTCGCAGCGCATAATGTCTTGATAGGTGGTCTCGATGTTGATGGCAAACCGAGGCAGCCGTTGACGATGGGGCGACTGGCGTCGTGGGCGTTCCAGCACGTCGGGATCACCGACCCAACGGTGATCGAGTTGATCCAACTCGGCGTCGCCAACAATCTACCATTGGAGACTCGACTGCTGGCGTCGGACGCGATGACCAAACTGCAAACCTTCGAAGACGAAGACCCCAAGATCCGGGCATCGATCTATGCCACAGCCCGCACCGCGTTCCAAGCGTGGACCGAACCCGCGATCGCCCATTCGGCGTCGCTCGACCCGCGGGCGTTCTA
>JAYTKG010000379.1:0-1576 GCA_043730435.1 Acidimicrobiia bacterium
GCCGCCGACATCGCCACAATCGAGATCGGCACACTCGTCGACTACGCCCGCGCCCTCAACGGCCACGTCGAAATCCGCGTCACCGTCGCCGACCACACCTACATCGAACAACTCGCCTAAACCCCGTTTAGTGTGTGATAACCTCAATTATCACACACTACAAGAAAAGCCCTGCCCTCTCGAAGTGAGCTGTTGCTCGCGGGTCAGAGTTCTCTACGGTCGTTCCAGTCCCGCACGACAGCCCAGTCGGCTCGCAGCTCACCGATGGACGAGTAGAGCTTGTGCGGATGTTCGGCGTGTATGTCGATTTGCATCCACGTCACGTCAGCGAACTCGGTACCTATTCGAAGAACTTGATGAGCGTGCGGTAGGTCAGGATGCGGGCGGGTCGATTCGCGCGGCTCGGAGACCTCGATCTGGTGGACGTCGTGGACACCGATAGCAGCAAGGTCGTCGTTCAGGAGCCCGCAGGTGATGGAGCACTTATTCAACGCCGTGTCAGGCGATGGGTGGCGGGCTGCAATCTTGTCGATGAGAGCCTGTACTTCGGGTTCCATTCGTGATCGTCTCAGGGTCGTTGGGCTGCGAGGGTTTGGATGCTGGTATCGAAGCGGATCTCGTCAGCGATGACGGGGTTCACGATTGCCATCAGGTCGACGAGACGATGAAACTCGGCCATGTGGTTCCTCTTAAGGAGCGGTTCGTGATGGGCGATACGGTTCCTGAATACCCGGATCCGTTCGACTTCATTGTGGAACGTTCGCCGATCAGCGGCACCCATGAACCTTGGGGCCAGATAGGGGCGCCAAAGCGTTTTCACGTAGTCGACTGCGACACCGTCACGCCGCCCGCCCGCACCAAGAAGTCGGACCCAGTCCCCGAGCGTCAGCTCGGCCACGACCCGTCCCGGAGTCAACGGGTAGTTGAGCTGAATTCGCGCGGACGCTTGGCCAATGTTTTCCGCGGTGCGACGGTCAAGCCGCACATGATCCCACCAGGCGTCACGACCAAAACCGTGTCTGAGAGCGTCGTGGATAGCGTTACGGATCGTTACCTCCGCCAGGCCGTGCAACGGCACCCAAGCACCGGCGATCTTGCCGTTCCACCGGTACAGGTCAAGGGCCAGGCCATCATCGCCACCTGCGGCCATAAGGTAAGTCGCGAATCTTCCCGACGAAAGCGCCTGCTCCCATGCCGCCCGAACAGACGTAGACAACGCAACCATGATCCACTACAGTAAGAGACAAGTCCCCGGCACAACGACTCAGCTTCGGCTGGATCGGGCAGCCGGGGTTCTGCATTTTTCACGGGGCAGGAAGCCGGAAGAATCCGACGCCGCCACTCCCCGCCAGACCCCACTCCGGTCACGGTGATAGCCGCAGGTGTCCTAGTACGATTGGCCTTGCGCGGCTATGTCACGGGCTCGGTGTCCGGCATGCTCTTGAAATGGCCCGTCGTGACGGGAGCTGCTGTACGTGGCCATCTGGCAAGAAACACCTGGTCAGCGGCTTTGGAAAACCGACGTTTGGTCCGATTCAAACGCTATCGATCGGCGAATCGCAGCGGAGTGTTTCCG
>JAYTKG010000380.1:0-4149 GCA_043730435.1 Acidimicrobiia bacterium
CGAGACGTGCATCGCTCAAGCGAAATCAAATCCGGGCGGGGATTGCGCCATTCGGCGGACAACGATTGCAGGAGCGAACGGATCTCAGCTTCGTCTTCGTCCGTTAGCAGTCCGCCGTCAATCAGGCGTTGCGCAGCTGTAAGAAGTGGCTCTATCCCAGCCGCTCACGCTCCACCGCTTCCGCGAGCAAACGGACAGCGTCGATCGAAGAACCGTCATCGATCACCTTGGACAGCAGCGCCATCACGTCAGTCACCATGCACTTAGTATGTCGTGGAGTCGAAGATGTAACCCGGCGGAGCGAGCCCGCGGCGACATTGCCCGACGCCGCTACGGCGCTTGTCCCGCCGCCAGTACTCAAGGACCCCACAGTCCACGCGCCTTCCAAATTCTATTTCTCGCCCGTCAACACGACTCGCTTGGACTGGTGTTACGAGCAACTCGCGTGACATGAACCCTACTGGAGCAAATACGCCGCTGAGGCCGCGGCACGCTCGCTCCTACTGTCTGTAGCCGACCGTCAACCGCCTGCCGGGATCTTCGGCTACCACTTGTAGCGAGCGATTAGTCCTGCGCCCCAGCCTGGTGCTTTCAGTCCCTCATGGTGAAGCCTGCCGATGACGATGCCGGGTGAGATTCCGAGTTCGGCTGCGAACACGGTTACGTCGTTCAAGCTCCTCATGCTGTGCAGGCGCGATGCTTGGCTCGCGGGGATCAGCAGGTCGGCAGCGAACGAGTCAGCCTCCTCCTCGGATCTGCCCGATGAGTCCTTCGTATCAACGAATGTTGGCGGGATGTAGCGTGGTCCGCTGCGTTTCCCGTGGAGCAGGAGGTGGGCTCCTCCGTGGAAGAATGTGAACCACACGATGTCGTCGCGCAAATATCGGGCGCTCAGCTGAATGAGCGCCTTCGTTGGGGTCAGCCAACGGGCCACACCGTTCACGCGTGCTCCCGGTAGCTCCTTCTCGATGATCACGACGACACCGGCGCGACGGCAGATCTCTTGGAGCTGCGGGAACCAGACGTGCGGGTCCGCCACTCGGGTAAGGGAGCGGGCTTCACGAAGCGCAGCGTCGAACGACTCTCGATCGAAGGTCTCGGTCTCAACCTCAGCCGCACGAATTTCTCCGATCCGCATCCATGCGGCGAGCGCGGCGGGGTCGGCATCCTGCTTCGCCAGGCGGTAGGCAGCCAACGGTGCCGACTCGCTCCACACGGTGTTCCAGGCATCCACCGTGGCGACGCCGAAGAACTTCAGGAGTTCCCGCAGCTGTCCAACGCTGTCAGCGGCGCGCTCGATGCAGCCACGAGTGATGAGTTCCTTGATGAGCGGCTTGCTGGCCCAACCAACGTGCTCTTCGAGTGACTTTGCCTCATCGAGTCGGGAGAGGTGACCCTGATAGTTCATTTCCAGGGCGCTCCAAATCCGAGCGGGGACGTCGAGGACACGTTCGAGCTTCAGTGCGGTGTCGGGGGTGACGCTTGCTGAGCCCTTCAAGATGAGGTTGATGTGTTTTGCCGAAAGGCCCGTTCGGCGGGCAAGTTCGGCCTGTGACATGCCGCGGTCGTCGAGCAACTCGGCGAGCGAGTCGCCGGGCGGTACCGCGTAGTCTGGTTCGTAGCGGATCGGTTTGTTCATTGTCGCGATCATTGTTTTTGTCCCCTCGGCTTCTTTGTTTCAGTGTGTGTCGGCGATCTCGATGATGGTCACTCTTTTGACCTTCGCCCGGTCAAGGCCACCGTCCGGCTTCGTCGGTGGTGGTTCGTCAGTTGGTCGGATGATGAGGCGGAGCGGGTGAACGAGGTCGAGGCTGACATGGCCAGTCCTGTCACCAGTGAGTTCGTGTGGCCGTCCAAACGCCATGTCTTCCAGCGAGTCGACGGCCTCAAGTTCCTGCAGTCGCTGCCGGATTCGCTTGCCGCACTTGTCGCCGTACTTCTTGTCCAGTGCAGCCCGGCTGTTGAACAACTTGGCGACCTTGTCGGCTTCGAATGAAATCTCCATCGTTCCAATCATTACCTATCTGGTGAATGAACATAGACGTAGTGTAACAGGTACTTCTCGCGTTCGCTCGCAGTGAGGCCCACAGCACCACGCTGAAACCCGGCACATCCGCTCACGACTCGACCTGCGGTGGCGCACATTCGCCGCCGAGCTTGGATCTCGGTCACCCCGGGATGGGGAGCAGTCCCCCGTTCGACAAGCCGAGCCGTGTTGTAACGCTGGGAGCGCCGCGGGCAAGAGACAACGGGCATGCGACTGACGCAACCGAAGGGACAGATCATGACGCAGACCAGCGAGGTCGGGCTCCTCGCAGTCGAGGATCTCGCGGCTCGGCTCGGTGTTTCGATCCGCTACGTGCGCCGACTCGTCGCCGAACGCCGAATCGCCTATCTGAAGATCGGCCACCTGCTCCGGTTCGAACCCGATGTTGTCGATCTCTGGATCGAGAGCAATCGAATCGGACAGCTTCGCCCAGGGAAGGGACCCCGTCGCCGTCTCGTGAGACGCCTCGACCTACAGCGCGGGGAACGCCGTTGGCTGGAACCGGGAACGGCAAGCCGATGACGTGGAACGAGGTGGACAGCGCCCGCTGAGACATAGGACGACTGGTGGTCAGGTCATTGCAGGCGGTCATCGTTGACCCAATGCGCCACAATGCGCCAAACTGCTACCAAATGGCCTGCTCAGGTGGCATTCGTTCACGTTCTATTGCGTCACAATGCGCCAAATCAACGAGAAACGGCTGCTCAGGTGATGTGCGCAAGAGCATTCTATTGCGCCACTTCGCCCAGCCATGATGCAAGGCAGCGTCGTTGACCCGCGTCGACGGTCGAGGCTCGCAGCGTGGCGCATCTACGACGCAACGAACCGGCAGGCAAGGAATGCGTTTAAGGTTACGATCGGAGCGGCCAGGGCGCTGCTGCATCACGAATGGACAGGGCAGGACGCCCTCCTCCGATTCTTCTACGGCCGCTTCGACGCATTAGGACACCGAGATGCGCGCAGTGTGGCTGGAACAGCTGCAGCCGCTACCTGACCCGGATGGTCAGCAGGTCCGATGACCAGTCGTTTGATCGGCGAACTCTTGCCAGCGGCCTACGATGCCGACACGAGTACTTCAATGCAATCCGTCTCCTCAGCTCGGTCTCATCGAATTTGTCAGCTGGATGAGCCATCGCTGAATCGCTCGATCTTGGCGTTGCCAACGACATCCTCGTCGTCCAGAGCGCCGACGTAGGTCTTCACGAGCGTGTCGACGCTGTGGCCTAATCGCTTCGCCGTCTCGCCGAGCGATAGTCCGCTACGAAGCCCTGTCGTGGCCGCAGCGTGCCCGCCGAGAGGTAATACCATCATGTTGTTCTCCTGCTGGTTGCTTGATCGTTTCCGATGGGTTCGGGAACGGCACGCGAGTTGCGTCAGATCCGAGTCGAGTAAGACAGGCTCCCTTCAAGACAGGAACGCACCTGCCGGTCCCACACTCGACATGACACGTCTAACAACAGGCGCAAAGCAAATAGTATGGTGACGTCAACATCGAATGCAGGAGCCGGACCGTAACACACTGGCAGCAGGCCCCGGCACCACCACAATGACACTCGGAAAGACGGCGTAAGTGGATCTGGTCAGAGACCTCGCACGCTCACGCCGACGCGATCTTTCGCCGAATCGATCGAAAGGGCCACCTATGAGCAGCGACGGCGCCGACCTCGCCTTTCGAAACAACGGCATCGAGTTGCACGGGCGGCTTCGCACCGTTGAACCGAGCCGGCCCACGGTCGTGCTGCTTTGCGGACTCGGCTTCCACACCTTCGAGTACGAACCCCTCGCCACCGAACTCGCCGCCCGCGGGGTCAACACCCTCAGCTTCGACTACCGCGGTCACGGTCGTAGCACCGGACCACGCGGCCGATGGACACTCGACGACCTCACCAGCGACACCCTCGCCGCGGTGTCTTGCGTGCGCCAAAACGGACTCGACCGCGTCCATCTCGTCGGCAACAGCCTCGGCGGCATGATCGCCATCCTCGCCGGCGAACGCGATCCCAACATCGACAGCGTCGTCGCCTCCAACACCCCCGCACACGTCGCCGACTTTCTGCTCACCAGACCACGACGACTGCTCTACCGCTTGGCGCTCCCCTTTT
>JAYTKG010000381.1:0-5365 GCA_043730435.1 Acidimicrobiia bacterium
CATAACACAGACATCGGCATAATCGTGCAGTCGGAACGGGCGGAGTTCGGCTGCCGTGAGGTGCCGTCGAAACGCTTTGGTTGTCCAGTTCGGTTTCCAGGCCGTTGCGTCGGGTGTGGCGAACACGAAGCGGTCCAACGTGCACTGGTGACCGAGCGAGGCCCACTGTCCGGCGAGCAGCTCGACGCTGAGTTGATCGAGTTCTACGGTGTGCCGCCGCTTCGACTTGGTTGCGGTGAGCACGGGTCCGGTTGGTCCTTCGACCCAGCCGTTGGAGAATGCGATCTGTCCTCTGGTGAGGTTGACGTCTCGCCAGCGCAGCGCTAAGAGTTGTGCGCGTCGGGCGCCGGTCATAGCGGCGAGCATGACAAAGGCATGGAACAGGGCGTCGTGGTTTCCCAGGTGTTCGAGCAGGATCACCAGTTCTTCGGTCGTCGGCGGTTCGGGTTCACGAGACACCACGACGATCCGGTGTGCCCGCTCGGCCGGGTTGTGCCAGATCCATCCCCATCGCATCGCGTGCGCGAGCGCGGCGCGGAGCACGACGTGAACACGTTGGACCGTGCCAGGCTTCAACGGTTGACCACTGACGCCGCCGCGCAGCAGCAGAACGTTGTAGACGTGGTCGATGTGTTCGGTGGTCAGATCAGCGACGAGCACGCTTCCGAGGTGTGGATGGAGTTGGCCGTTGATGACCGAGCGGGTCTGGCGGACGGTGGTCGGTGACCAACTCGGCGAGGCGATCGTGAACCACTGTTCGAGGAGCTGACCGACCGTGGTCCGCGCAGCGATGCCGGGGCCTCTGCCGGCGATCTCGACCATCGCAGCGAGTTCGCGTTCTGCTTCGGCTCGGTTGCCGCGAACTGTCTTGGAGCGGTAGCAGCGTCGACCGGTTGCCGGGTCACGGCCGGTGAAGACGCGCAGCTCGAACGAGCCGACGCTGCGTTGACGAATCGATCCATGCATGGAGGTTCGATCGGCAACAAACGTCCGGAGTTGATGGGCAAAGGATGGGCACGATGGGCAAACACGCCGGACCGAAAACGTTGCTCAGCGCCCCGTGTGGGGCGCTGAGCTGGTGTTTCTCTGGAGCGGATGACGAGATTCGAACTCGCGACCCTCACCTTGGCAAGGTGATGCTCTACCAGCTGAGCCACATCCGCAGAGCGCCATGACCCTAGCAAACGTTGCGCAGGTCCCCCAACTCGATTACGACGCGGACGGCTGGGGTCGAAGGTCAACCCGCAGTACCAGGACGCCGTCTTCGAGGGAAGCCGCGGCATCACCGATGATGGCGTAGTCCTGGAAATCCTGCTTCATTTGCGCCAAGAAGTGTTGGCGCTCGGGTCCGCCGACTGGTGGGAGCGAGCGGTTCTTCACCGCCTCGGCTCGAGCACGGAAGCGGGCGGTCATGGCCTCGACATCGAGAGAGTCACTCATGCGGATCACCGTAGCCGTTGTCTGTTGCAGGAGGCCCGGTTGATGGCGGCGCAACGGGTCCGGCCGATGTCAACGGCTGCGCCACGGACGCCGAATCATCGAACCATCCGGGCGGAAGGGCATCCGCAGCGGGCGACGACACCGGTTGATCGATCCACCCGGCGGGCACCGCATCGGCGAGGGACGGTGATAGCCATCCCTTGGCCTGACCGGAGGAAGCCGAGGAAGCCGGGGAAGCCGACACGATCGGCACACCGGGAGACGACGGTACACCCAGGCTGGTCGACGCAGCGTCGAGTGAGATCGGCATAGCTGGGCCGGGCTCAATCGCCTCGGGCTCCCGAGCTAGCTGCGCAACCGGAGCGGGACCTCGAACCTTGCGGATCGAGTCCAACAGGTGTTCTCGACGGTTGGAGTCCGAACGTAGCCAGCGACGTTTGGTGATGAGGTCGAGGCCTTCGAGATGCGGGGGCACCGGACGCGACGTGCGCCACAGCCATATCGCCACAAGAAGCATCAACAGGCCGAGGACCGCTAGGGCGCCGATGGTGATGTTCACGGTGCGGCTGGAACTGCGGTCGTTGATCGAGTTGGCTACACCAAGCAACGTCGCGCTCCGCATCATCACCACGATTCTTTCACGCGCAACGACCGAGCGCTCGACATCAGAGCTGATGTTTCGGACAGGAGTATGTGGTGCGACCACCAACCGTTCGGCGTTGCAAACTCGTGCCGTCTTTCGGGCAGACACCCAGCCGGTTCCGTTGGCTCTGCAGATCCCCGGTGTGTGATCCGCCCCGTTCGGTCAACTCGGGTAGTACCCGCTGCAACGATCGGTGCAGCGCACCGATGTCCTTTGGGCTCAGCGACGAAGCAACACGAGCCGGATCGAGACCGGCACGCCAGAGAATCTCGTCGGCGAGAAGATTGCCGAGACCGGCCAAACGCCGCTGGTCAAGCAGCCGAGCCTTGACCGCCACCTCGGTACCCGAGAGCAGCCTGGCGAGTTGGGCCTTGGTGACCGTATACGCGTCGGGGCCGAGGGTGTTTTCGTCAGGGTCAAGCTCAACGCCACCGAGACGCCGGGGGTCACTGATAACGAACCCGGTGCCGTCGTTGAACTTGAGACCGAACCGGTCCCACTTCGGGTCGTTGCGTTTGGCGCCATACTCCAAGGCCGAGATGGGCGATACGCCATCGACGACGAGTCTGCCGGTCATCCCGAATCGGATACCAAGGGTCGAACCGTCAATGACATCGACCATCATGAGCTTGCCCCGCCGACGAACGGCCGCCACTTCCAAGCCGGCGAGAGCCGCCTTAACTTCGAGTGGCGTGGTGCCTTTGCAGAACCAGGCGTCGGGTGCATCGACCTTGGCGATGGTGCGACCAACCACAGCGGCGGCGGCGCGCCGATACATCTCGACCTCGATAATTTCGGGCATTGGTCAGTGCTTCAGAGCCTGCGTGAAATCTGCGATCAAATCGTCCTCATGTTCTAGGCCGACCGACACCCGGATCAGGCCGGGTGTGATGCCTGCGGCCAGCAGCTCGTCGGGGCCGAGCCCTGCGTGCGTGGTCAAGGCCGGGCTGGTCACGAGTGTCTCGGGGCCGCCAAGTGAGGTGGCCATTTGGGCAAGTGAGACAGCTTCGAGAAAGCGGCGGGCTGACTCCACTCCCCCGGCAAGATCGAAGCTCAACACACCGCCGAAGTCGGACATCTGTCGCGTGGCCAATTCATGTTGCGGGTGACTTTCGAGCCCCGGGTAGTTCACGCTGGTAACAGCCGGATGTGTCTCGAGAAAGCGAGCAAGTCGCAACGCGGTGGTGCTCTGGCGGGCCAGGCGGATCGGTAGGGTGCGGATACCGCGCAAGGCATTCAGCGCGTCGGCTGGTGAAGGGGTGGCGCCGTGCAGCACGGCGTAGCGCCAGATATCGCTCATGAGTTCCTGCTCACCGGCAATCACGCCAAGCGTGGCGTCGTTGTGGCCGGCTATGCCTTTGGTGGCGGAGTGCAGCACGATGTCCACACCATGGCGAAGGGGCTGCTGCAAACAAGGCGTGGCAAAGGTCGAATCGACAACTTTGAACGGCCCAGCGATAGCGCCCAGCTCATCAAGATCGACCAGACTCATGAGCGGGTTGGCCGGTGTCTCGGCCAGGATCAGCATTGTCTTACCCGGCCGCACCGCCGCAGCGAACGCACCCGGCTCACTACCGTCGACGAATGTCGTCTCGATGCCGAACCGAGCCGCCGCCGCCTGCAGGAACATTTGCGTGCCCGAGTAGATCTGTCGCTGTGCCACGACGTGATCCCCGGCGGAACACAACGCCAGAATCACCGCCGACACCGCGCCCATGCCCGACGCGAATGCCAACGCCGCTTCGGCCCCTTCGAGCGAAGCGATTGCCTCCTCGAACGCTGTCACGGTCGGGTTGGCGAAGCGGCCGTAGAAGCACGCAGCCCGCGCCCCGACGGCGGCCTTGCGGGCGTGGTCCAACGAGGGACTGGTCCACACCGATGACCCCCACAACGGCGCCGCAAGTGAGGTGCCGTTGGCTGATCTACCAGCGCGGATAGCGGTGGTGTCGAGATGCTGGGACTCGGTGGTCATTGCGTCACTCCGGATTTTGCAGGAAGGGACCGACGGCGGCGCCGACCTGGTCGAAATCGAGAAGGAAAGAATCATGCCCATGCGCCGAGTCGATCTCCACATAGCGGGCCGGGGTTCCCTGAGATAGCAGGGTGTCAACAATCTGACGCTGCTGATAGGTGGGATAGAGGATGTCGCTTCGGATACCAACGGCGAGTGTCGGCACACGAATACGACGGAAGGCTGCCTCAAGTCCTCCCCGGCCGCGAGCGATGTCGTGCAGGTCCATGGCTTTGCCGATGACGAGGTAGCTGTTGGCGTCAAAGCGGCGCACCAGCTTCTCGCCGTGATAGTCGAGGTAGCGCTCCACCTCGAAGCGTTGCCAAAGATCGGCAGGGCCATCGCGCCCTTCTGGTGCCATCTCACGACCGAATCGATCGGTGAAGACGTCGTCGGATCGAAACGTCACCTGGGCGACCATGCGAGCGACCGACAGGCCGTCGTGCGGGCCGTCTCCGTCCTCAGCGTCGTAGTAGTCGCCACCGCGCCACTGCGGATCGAGACGGATTGATCGTCGACCAATGGCACCCCAACCGATCTGCTGGGCGGTTGATTGCGCGCAGGTGGCCAGCGCTACCAGCGAGCCGACGCGCTCGGGGAAAATGATGGCCCATTCCAACGACTGCATGCCGCCCATCGAGCCACCAATGACCGAGTGCCAACGATGCACACCCAGGTGATCGGCCACGTAGCGCTGGGCTCGCACCATGTCCCGAATGGTGACAACGGGAAACCGGGGACCGTACGGTCGGCCGGTGACCGGGTCTAATGACGCGGGGCCGGTGGAACCCTGGCAACCACCCAGCACGTTGATGCACACGACAAACCATTGGTTGGTATCGATAACGCAACCACGACCGACGAGCGTCTCCCACCAACCGGGCGTGGGGTGACCGGGGCCGGCAGGACCGGCAACGTGGCTGTCACCGGTCCACGCGTGGTGAATCAGAATCGCATTGGTTGCCGTCGGGTTAAGCGTTCCCCACGTCTCATACGCCATCGTCACTTCGGGCAGTTGACCGCCGAGGTCCGTGATGAACGAGCGACCGAGGGGAAGGGTGAGGAATTGACGATGACCCGCGGGCTGACCCGGGCGCCATGCGCCACTTGCCGGCGGAAGATTGCCCATGTCACTCCATTCGCGTCCAAAGCCAGATTGGTTCGCATGAAGAGCGGACAATTCGTTGCCGGAGAACCGACCACATCCCTTCCGGCCACACGACTGGCCGGCAGGAGGCACCTTGGGTGTCCGACCCAGGTTGCCGGATCAC
>JAYTKG010000382.1:0-2167 GCA_043730435.1 Acidimicrobiia bacterium
GCGCTCACTATGTTGAGGGGAATGATGTTGAGTACAGGATCAGCTGAGAGTCGGCTCGCCGGTCTGCCTGCAACGGGGGTTGGCCTGCCTGCGCTCACCTTCGATCGTGTCGGCATGACGTTTCCCGACGGAACCGAGGCGCTGCAGGACATCTCCTTTGACGTAAAGCCAGGCGAGTTCGTCACGGTGGTAGGTCCGTCAGGCTGCGGGAAGTCCACGCTTTTGCGCATAGCGTCCGACCTCACTCCCAACACCCATGGTGCCTGTTCAATCGACCGTTCCTCCATTGGCTACGTGTTCCAAGACGCCACGTTGCTGCAGTGGCGAACGGTGCGCCGCAATATTGAGCTGCTCGCCGAACTGCATGGTCACGACAAGGCTGCTCGAACAAAACTGTCCAACGAAGCAATCGACCTCGTCGGGCTGCGCGGCCATGAGAACAAGTACCCCAAGCAACTCTCGGGTGGTATGAAAATGCGGGCTTCACTCGCCCGCTCGCTGGTGTTGAAGCCGAAAGTGTTTCTCTTCGACGAGCCCTTCGGTGCCCTCGACGAAATCACCCGTGAACGCCTGAACGACGAGCTTCTCCGCCTGTTTCAGATCGAACGCTTCGCCGCGCTCTTCATCACCCACTCCATCTACGAAGCAGTTTTTCTCTCCACCCGTGTGCTGGTGATGTCGGCTCGACCCGGCAAAATCATCGCCGAGTTCAAGGTGCCGTTCCCCTATCCCCGCGACCACGACCTGCGCTTCGACCCGGAGTTCACCAAACTCTGTGGCGAAGTCAGCCACGCCCTCCGGGAGGCCCACGCATGAGCGGCGGTATTGCAGGATCACCGAATCGTGCCACCATGACATTGTCCGCAGCGGAACTTGCCGATGCGCCCGTCAATTCCCGACCGAAACGTCATCAGCTCGTCGATCTCCTCGGACCGTTCGTTGTGTTTCTCGCATTCATCGGCGTCTGGTACGCCTTGGCCTACGGCATCGAGGGCAACTTCGCACCCAACGGCAAACCGCTGCTTATTCCTGCGCCCCACCAGACCTTTTCGGGCGTCAGTGCGGTGCTCGGAAAGATCTGGAGTTCCACCCAGATCTCGTTCTGGACGGCCCTGCTCGGTCTGGCTATCGCCATGACGCTGGGCGTCGGACTAGCCATTGCCATGAGCCAAGCACGATGGGTCGAGCGGGCGCTCTACCCCTACCTGGTGGCGTTGCAGGCCGTACCGATTCTGGCCATGATCCCACTCATCATCGCCATTTCCGGTGCCAACTTCCGCAGCCGTGTCATCACCACCGTCTTGATTTCAATCTTCCCGATCGTGTCCAACACCCTGTTCGGGTTGCTCTCGGCCGAACGCAACCAACACGATTTATTCACGCTCAACAGCGCTACCCGCTGGACCCGACTCAGCAAGCTGCAGCTTCCGGCAGCCATGCCCGCCATGTTCACCGGCTTTCGCATCTCGGCTGGTCTGTCGGTCATCGGCGCAGTGGTCGGTGACTTCTTCTTCGCCAAGGGGAACCCTGGGCTTGGCCGCCGTATTAACGACTACTTCTTGAACAATCAACCGAGCCGTATGACCACCTGCGCAATCATTGCTGCGCTGCTCGGCATCTTGTTCTTTGTGACTTTCGGATGGATCTCAAACATGGCCGTTGGCCACTGGCATGAGTCCAGCCGTAAGGATGCGATCTGACTCCGCATCGCAGTGCCGAATGATCTACCACACTTCAATCAGGGGGATATTCCTTTCATGATCACCAAACGTTCTGCCGCTCTCGGGTTCGCCCTTGCCGGCTCACTGCTCGTCGCCGGTTGCGGCAGCAGCTCCACCAAGGCCGCTACCGGCGGTGCCGCCAAGGAAGGCGCCCTTAAGGGCGTCTGCCCCGACAAGGTCGTTGTTCAGACCGACTGGTTCCCCGAGGCCGAGCACGGTGCCACCTACCAGCTCATGGGCCCCGACTTCAAGACCTCGAAAGACACCGGAGCCACACTCGGCACCCTCACCTACAAAGGCAAAGCGCAAGGCGTACAGCTCGAAATTCGCGCCGGTGGTCCGTTCCTGGGTGACCAGACGGTCACCAGCCAGCTGTACAAGGACAAGTCGATTCTGCTCGGCTTCATCTCCACCGACGACGCTGTGAAGTTCAGCAACGACACGCC
>JAYTKG010000383.1:0-6283 GCA_043730435.1 Acidimicrobiia bacterium
ACCAGCGCTTCGGCCATGTCGCTACCGTCGACGTTGGAGACGAACTTGAACGTCATCGACCGATCCGACCAACTCCGCAGCGCAAGCGCCGCCATGGCCGGCCCGAGGTCGGAGCCACCGATGCCAATGTTGATCACGTTGATGATGCGCTTGCCGGTCGCGCCCTGCCAAGAACCCGAACGCACCCGATCGGCAAAGGCAGACATGCGGTCGAGCACGTCATGCACATCGGGCACGACGTTGTGTCCGTCGACCATCACGGTCGCACCGCGTGGCGCTCGCAGCGCAGTGTGGAGCACGGCCCGATTCTCGGTGGTGTTGATCTTCTCGCCGGCAAACATGGCGTCTCTACGCTCAGCGACGCCAAGCGATGTGGCAAGGCCGAGCATCGTCTTCCAAGCGGCGTCTGTGAGGCGCTGTTTGGACAGGTCGGCATGAAAGACACCGATGGGGTGCGTGTACTTGGCGGCCCGGTCGGGGTCCTTGGCAAAAAGTTCGCGAAGGGTTGGAAGAGAAGCAGCTGACGATGACAGAGCGGACCATTCGGGCTGGGCGAGAATCGACATGGCCGTCAGTCTGTCGTACCAGAGCAGGTCGCTGCAGGCTCGGTGGTCTCGACCCAACCGTCATGTTCGCGAACGGGAAAGACACGAAGATCCCGCATGGGCTCCTCGGTGCCGTCGGACAGGCGACGTATACCAACCCCCTCAGCCGAGAAGCGCCAGAAATGGGTGGTGCAGACCAGCTCGCAACCCTGCACCTCGCCCACCCCGGCGAGGTGGCTCCAGTTGTGCGGGCACCGAGCCTCGCTCACGTGGGCCACGCCGGACAGGTCGCGCCACACAACGACATCTTCGTCGCCGAAGACGGCGAGAACGATGCCGCCGATAGGGACATCACGGGACGGGACAAGGGCATGCCAGGCAACCACGGTCTACGGTTTAGTCGGTGGCTCGTCATGACGTGGTGGTTGCGGGGTCCGGCCCTGCCGGATGGGCGGCCGCCGTGGCCTGCGCCGAAGTCGGTCTCGACACCGTGCTTGTCGCTCCGGAACCACATGCGTCGTGGCCAGCAACGTACCGAAGCTGGGTGGATGACCTCACCGCGCTCGGCTACGGCAACATGTTCAGCCACCAGTGGCAGGTCGTCACCGCGACCGGCCAGCGAACGCACCGCGTCGACCGGGCCTATGGTCGAGTGGACGGTGCCAAGCTGGCCGACCACCTGAGCGGCCGCGGCGGCGCGGCCGGTCTGACAATGGTGCGCGGGCGATCGGTTGGGGTGAGCCACAACCGAACCGATTCCACGGTGCTGCTCGGTGACGGTCGTTCGATGAATGCCGTGGTTGTTATCGACGCGACGGGTGCGGCGGGGTCGCTCGTGCACGGCCGTGGTCCGGCTCCAGCGTGGCAAATCGCGTATGGCATTGTCGCAACGCCATCGGTTCCCCTGAACGACACCGGGTGCGTGCTGATGGACTTCGCCACGGGTCTGCTTGCTGATCGGCCGCCAACGTTTCTTTATGCCCAGCACCTCGGAGACGGTCGCTGGTTCATGGAGGAAACGGTCTTAGCCTCCCGCCAGGCGACGACTCCCGAGAGCTTGAAATCAATCCTCCAACAGCGACTGAAGGATCGTGACATTGCACTGAGCGACATCGAGGAGGTGGAGACGGTAGCCATCCCGATGGGGTTACGCGTGCCGTTGCCTCAGCGTGTTGTGGCGGTCGGTGCCAGCGGAGGGGGCATCCACCCGGCAACCGGCTATTCATTAACCACGAGCCTGCACGCGGCGCCGCTGCTTGCCCAGGGCATCGTGGACGCCCTGCAGCGCCGGGCCACGCCGACAGCTGTGAGCGAAGCGGCCTGGGCAACGATGTGGCCCGATTCACGTCGTCGAGCGCGGGCGCTGCAGGAGTACGGCCTCGACGTCATGCTCGGCATGGATCGTGGTGGACTCCAGCGCTTCTTCGACCAGTTCTTCACCCTGTCGCATGATGCTCAGCGGGCCTATCTCGGCCACGCCACCGGAGGCGCCGAGATCGCCCGGATCATGTCGCGGCTGTGGTTGGGTTCGCCCAACACGCTGCGCCTTGCGCTCGCCAAAGGTGACCCGAGGCAACTCCTGCGAGCTCTCAGTTAGATGCTCGCTTCCGTTTTGGCCGCCTCGCGTCGGATGATGATCGGCCAGGTGATGAGACCCACAGCGGTGAAGATGAACCATTGCATGGCGTAGGACAGGTTGGTACCGCTGTCCTGGGCGGTTGGTTTCACCAGCGAAAGTGGCTCGGCAGGAGTGGGGGTTTCGCCTGTGAGTTCGACATAGACCGGTGCCAATCGGGTCGGTGTCTGGAGCGAGATGCGTTGGATATCGATGCGGGCCATCTCCGTCAGCACACCCTTGGCCGGATCCGTCGGTCCGATTCCCCCCTTGGTTTGCGAGGGTCGCAGCACGCCCCGGATGGACACAGTGCCCCTTGCCGGCGGTGCCTCGGGCAACGGTCCGCCGACGGCAGGTTCATACGGCACAAACCCGCGGTTGACCAACACAGCTTGCTCCTGCTCGCCGTCAACGAGCAATGGCGTCACCACGTGATAGCCAGGGCGACCTTCATAGGAACGGTTGGCGATTAACACCTGGTGCTTTTCGTCGTACGTGCCGGTCACGCTCACCTGTCGGAACTCGACATCGGGCAACGTGCCCATGGTGGCCGAGTCGGGCACGACCGAACGCAGCGGTACCGGGTCCTTCGCCTGCCGCTCTTTTACGAGCCTGTTCTGATGCTGACGCAGGTGATACCGGTCGAGTTGCCACTGGCCCAGGATCGGCATGGCGATGGCGCCGACGAGACCAAGCAGCAGGAACACCAACCACTTGGGTTTGAGCAAAAAGCGATACATCACCCGAGACCGTACCGGTCGGCGACCTCAGGAGTGCAACACGACCTCGCCTGCAGGGCCACGTAGCCGAGCCTCAAGCCTCGGCTTGGGCCCATGCTCGACGGCGAGCGATGTGCCGAGGGCTTGCAACATGCGGTTCACCTGTTCGGGCTGAGGATGAGTGGCAGCGAGCGAGACGAGGGACAGACCCTGTGCCGACGTGGTGGACGGGTGCACCGTGGAGCCCCAGGCGAGGATGAACGGCACCAGCCCGTCTTCGTCGCCAAAGAGGGGCGACGTGAGTTCCCAGGCAAGCGTGCCGCCCTCGGGCGTGGCCCGCGACATGGCCCGGGCCGGGCCCGGGTTGTATCCCGCAGCCTTCGACGCTGCCAATGCGGCACCCATATCGGGCACGCTCACGGCCCAGGTGACCAGGCGCGGCGAGATGACGTGGTCGACCAGGAAGGGCCGCGGTTCGTCGGGCTCGGGCTGGCGAGGATCGGGCCCCACGATTTCAAGGTAGACACCGTTGCTGAGGGAGGCGAGGTAGTTGTGCGTGCCCCAGCCGATGTGTTGTCCACCGACGAGCGCTCGAACGCCAAGCGATTGGAACAGCTCTTCCACCGTCTCTTCCACGTTGGGTGTGGCATACACCAGGTGGTCGAGACGGTGGTCGGACTGGATCAGGATGCCTCTTCGAGCGCCCGGCGGACGAGCACCTTGGCCAGGTGGGTGCGGTAGGCAACGCTGGCATTGAGGTCGGCCTGCGGCTCGGCCTCTTGTACGGCAAGGTCAGCCGCGTCGGCCGAAGAGGCTCCGCCCGCAGCCGCAGCAGATGTCGCTGCCGCGTAGATGGGCGTGGAGCCCATGTTGACCAGGCCGACACCCGCGGCACCGTTGTGCTTGTACGCGGCGACACCCACGATGGCCCAATCCTGAGCACGCCGGTTGAACTTCTGGAACGACCAGGTGCCACCCGTGAGGTTCGGGAACTGAATCTCCAACAGCACCTCGTCGGCCGCAAGGGCGGACTCGAGGAAGCCTCGGTAGAACTCACGCGCCGGAATGGTGCGCTTACCGTTCGGACCCTGCACCACCAACTGGGCGTTCATGGCGACCGCAACTGCGGGAAGATCGGAGGCTGCGTCGGCGTGGGCGAGTGAGCCGCCGATGGTGCCGCGATGGCGTACCTGCGGATCGCCGACGTGCCCGGCGGCGTGAGCCAGCAACGGGTTGGCGGTGGCGAGCAGCGTGGAGTGCTGCACGTCGTGGTGACGGGTGAGGGCACCGACGGCGATGTGGTCACCAGCTTCACGGATGTACGACAGGTCCTTAATGCGACCGAGGTCGATCAACACAGACGGCGCGGCTAGGCGCAGTTTCATGAGTGGCAACAGGCTGTGGCCACCGGCCAGGAACTTGGCTTCATCACCGTGTTGGCTGATGAGGCTGACGGCTTCTTCGGCGGAACCGGCCCGCACGTAGTCGAAGAGGGCGGGGATCACTTGGAGGCTCCTTCGGCACAGTGGAGGACGGCTTTCACGATGTTGTGGTAGCCGGTGCAGCGGCAGAGGTTGCCTTCGAGACCCTCACGCACTTCGGTCTCGGTGGGGTGCGGGTTCTCGTTCAGAATGCCGACGGCAGCCATCACCATGCCGGGTGTGCAATAGCCGCACTGCAGCCCGTGGCACTGGCGGAACGACTCTTGCATTGGGTGAAGCGTGCCGTCGGTAGCGGCCATACCCTCAATGGTCTTGATGTCGGAGCCGTCGGCCTGCACGGCGAGCACCGTGCAACTCTTGACGCTCTCACCGTCCATGTGGATGGTGCAGGCGCCACACGAGCTGGTGTCGCAGCCAATGTTGGTGCCAGTGAGGCCGCACTGCTCGCGGATGTAGTGCACCAAAAGAGTGCGTGGTTCGACATCAGCCGAATGGGCGGTGCCGTTGACCGTAACGTTGATCTGCATACGAAGTCCCCCGTGAGATGAGCTTCCGGTTTCTTATCACGTCCGCGGTGTCCGGCGCTGATTACAACTCAGCCGATGCTGGAGAGGAGCGCTCGGGCTTGGCGGGCAATGACCTCGTCGATCATCTGCCCTTCGAACGCGATGGTGGCGCCGTTGGCCTGGTTGAAGGCCGCGAGCAGACGCTGGGCCCGGTCGATCTCGGCGGCCGACGGCGCAAATGCCGTATTGGCGAGCGGCACTTGGTTCGGGTGGATGCAGAGCTTGCCGGCGTATCCGAGCGAGCGGGCGAAGATTGCTTCCTCGGTGAAACGGACGTTGTCGCCGAAATCACCTGTGATCATGTCGAGCGCAGGCACTCCGGCCAAACGGGCCGCCACGCCAACAGCCGAGCGGGCGTAGAGCACCTCCATATTGTCGGGCGTGCGCACCCCACCGAGGTCGGCTATGTAGTCCTCCGCACCGAAGTAACAGGCGATGACGGACGTCCCCAGAATCTGTCGAGCGTTCACCACGCCGCGTACCGTCTCGAGTCCGGCCACGATCGGGAAGCCGAACTCGCGGTCGGTCTCCCACTTCGGCACCACGACACCGGCAAGGCCGTCGGGCAGTGAGGCAATGTCGTCTTCGAACCATTCGGTTGTGGGTGGGTTGATGCGGATGCAGACCGCCATGTTGCTCATGAGATCGAGCGCCGATGCTCGTGCCGTCGCCCGCGCTGCGATCTTGTCGGCGGGGGGTACGGCATCTTCGAGATCGATGACGACAACATCAGGATGGCTGCGCGGCGTCTTAGCCGCCAGGTCCGGCCGGTTTCCGGGAACGAACAGCATGCTTCGCCAGCGCATCAGGGCCTCCGGTGCATGAGCGCCGAGCGACGGCACTGCGCCACGAGTTCGCCTCGCTGATTGAAGGCTCGGTGTTCAAACGTGACGACTCCCTGGGTTGGTCGCGACGCCGAGGCTCGCGCTGCCACCACTTCGGTCTGCGCTCGGATCGAGTCACCCGGAATGACGGGCAGCGGAAAGCGGATGTCCTCGAAGCCGAGGTTGGCCACGGTGGTGCCGAGCGTCGTTTCGTACACGCTCAGGCCGATGAGGAGCGACAGGGTGAACATGCTGTTCACGACGCGGGTGCCGAACTCGGTCTGCTCGGCAAAGGACTCATCCAGATGAAGCGGCTGAGGGTTCATGGTCATATTGGAAAAGACTGTGTTGTCCGACTCGGTGATTGTGCGGGTGACGACATGATCGATAACGAGCCCGGGCGTCAGTTCCTCGAACCACCGACCGCTGACCGGCCGGTCACCGGTCATGCCGGCAGACCGAGCGAGCGGGCCAGTACGAGGCGCTGGATTTCGCTGGTACCTTCGCCGATTTCAAGGATCTTGGCATCACGGTAGAAACGGGCGATGGGGGAGTCCTCAATGAAGCTCGCT
>JAYTKG010000384.1:0-7835 GCA_043730435.1 Acidimicrobiia bacterium
GGCGAGCTTCAGCTGGCGGTGCTTATCGAGTCGATGCGTCGTGAGGGCTACGAGCTGCAGGTCAGCCGCCCCGAGGTCATCACCAAAGAAATCGAGGGCAAGCGTCACGAGCCGATCGAACGCGGTGTGTGCGACGTTCCCGACGAGCATGTCGGCACCGTCACCCAGGCGCTCGCCCCTCGCAAGGGTCGCGTCACCGACATCCAGTCGGGCGATATCGGCCGATCCATCATCACCTTCGAAGCACCGGCCCGTGGCCTCATCGGCTTCCGTTCACTGCTGCTCACCGCCACACGCGGTACCGCCTTGTTGCACCAGCACAACGCCGGCTGGATCGTGTGGCAGGGCGAGCTGCCCCACCGCATGGGCGGCGCCATGATTTCCGACCGCATGGGTGACACCACGGCCTATGCGCTCGACAACCTGCAGGCCCGCGGTGTGCTGTTCGTCGATCCGGGCGAAAAGGTCTACGAAGGCATGGTCGTTGGCGAGAACGCTCGTGCCGACGAAATGGTCGTCAACTGCGTGCGGGCCAAGGAAAAGAACAACATCCGCACCCACAGCCACGACGACGGCATCAAGCTCCCGCCGCCCAAGGTACCCACTCTTGAGAACGCTATCGAGTTCATCGCCGATGATGAGTTGGTGGAAGTGACTCCGAAGGCCATCCGAATCCGCAAGCGTCAGCTACAAGAATCCGACCGCCGAAGGGCCAACAAGAAGTAACCCGTCTTTCGCAGGAGCCGCCCGGTCGACCTCGGTCACGGGCGGCTCTCGCCGTTTTCCGGCCGTCGTAGCCCGAGTAAGTCGGGACGGGTATCAGCCATGTGATATGCCAGCCGACTCGCTCAGATCGGACGGGTCGGGTCTGGTCTCACCCGTCGGTGACCTCAGCCGACTGGTCCACCAGCGCTGTTGCTTGAGGTGTTGCCACCGGAACGGCGCTCGCCCGATACATACTGACAGTGTGCGACAGCCCCTACCGACCGAACGCACGGTCTTGCAGGGCCTGTCGATCGCCCGATGGGGCGCGGTGGCATGGATGGTAGCCACCACGATTTTGCAGTGGAATACCGAAGGCAAGCGACTGTGGCTGGCACTGCTCAGCATCGGGCTTTCCGTTGCCGTGGCGGCCTACTACTCGGTCACTCTTCGCAAGGACCCGGCTCGGCTTTTTCGATGGCCGGCGATTGCTATACAGATCGCCCTCTCGTTCTACCTCTACGCGGCCGACGGCTGGGTGTACAAAGAGTCTCACGCGTTCGGCGGTGGTCAAAACCTGGCTGGTTCGATACCAGACATCGCTGCGTTGGCTACCGGCACAGCGTTCGGGCCCTGGTGGGGCGCAGGCGCAGGAGCAATGATCGGCCTCGGCCGTATCCTCGGTGGCTTCGCCGACCAGAACATCTCCGACCTCGGTCGCAAAGAGATTCTCTCGGTGCTCGCAACTATGGTCTTCATGGCGCTGGCGGGGTTCCTCTTTGGCTTTATCACTCGGCTGTTGCGACGAGTTGAGACCGAAGTCGTTGCGGTGAAGGCACGGGCCGACGTGGCACGCACGTTGCATGACGGGGTGCTGCAGACGCTCGCACTCGTCGAGCGTCGCACGCGGGACTCTGACCCTGAGTTGGCCAGTGTGGCCCGACAAAGTGACCGACAGCTGCGAGCCTGGCTCTTCCACGGCAATGACGAGTCCGGCGATCTCTCCAGCAAGCTGCACGCCGCCGCCGACCGGGTGTCGGCGCAGTTCGACATCCCGATAACGGTGTCGCTCGTTGTCGATGACGACATTCATCTCGAAGCTAACCTTGCTCACGCGCTGGCGGGGGCGGCCGGTGAGGCGATGATGAATGCCGCAAAGCACGCGTCGCCCAAGCAGATCGTGGTGTTCGCTGAGGTAGACGACGACAGCGCGTTCGTGTCGGTGCGAGACGACGGCTGCGGCTTTGACCCGACCACGGCGCAACGTGGACAGGGACTGAACCAATCAATCGAGGCCCGCATGGCCGAGGTCGGCGGTCGCGCTGCGATCACCTCGGCACCGGGCGAAGGAACGGAAATTCAGCTATGGACGAAGTAACCCCACTGCGGGTCGTACTCGCGGATGATCATGCTGTGTTGCGAGCCGGCCTGCGCTCGGAGCTTGGCGTTGGCTTTCAGGTCGTCGGAGAAGCCGACGATGCAGAAGGCGCTATTGATGTGATAAACGGCCGCCGGCCCGACCTGGTCGTCTGCGACCTCCACATGCCACGTGGTGGGGGATTGGCCGTCGTACGAGCCTGCGCCACCATTGCCCCCATCGTCATCCTGACAGTGAGCGAGGCCGAGCGCGACCTGCTCGATGCGGTGGCGGCGGGCGCAGCCGGTTACTTGCTGAAGACCACGCCAACTGACGAGCTGCGCCGAGAGTTCGTCCGCGCTGCCAGGGGCGAACCCGTCTTCAGTCCGTCGCTCGCCGCTCTGGTGCTCGGAGAGTTCCGACGCCTGGCCAAGACAGCTGGAGCCAATCCGCTGTCCGATCGCGAGCGCGAGGTACTGCAGCTGGTTGCACGGGGCCATCCGTACGCGCGCATCGGTACCGATCTGGGTATTTCGGCCAAGACTGCGGAGAACCACGTGCGCAACATTCTCGGCAAGCTCCACCTCAGCCGACGCGCCGACCTGGTGCGCTACGCCGTCGAGCACGGCATCGACTAGCAGGCCGCGCTTTGTGCAGTCGGCCATGTCGTCTATCGACATCGCCTACTGCAAGAACTTCGAGAACGCCGCTGAACCCCCAGGGAGTCGTGGGGGATTCCCTCGATAGGCAGAATTCGGTGAAACGCCGAAGATCAGACCATGACCTCACCATGGCCCGCCCCTCCGGTACCACCTGCACCAGCGCCGCCGAAACCGTCGCTGGGATTCGTCGCCGCTCCGCCCGAGGCGCCCCGCCGACGGCGAATACCGCTTGCCTCTATCTCCGACGTCCCGGCGGTCACCTGGCTGTCGGCCTTCGGGGCGGCGCTCATGCTGGTCGCCGCGATTGCGTTGACACCTGATTGGAAGACGCTGTCAGTCATCACGCGTCTGTTGATCATCGGCCTAACGAATTTGGCTGTCATCCTCGTCGCCGAGAAGTCCCGAGCAAAGATGCCGATCGTCGGGCGGGCACTGTCGCATCTCGCTCCGGTGTTGCTTGCCCCTTCGGCCATTCTCGCCGCCGCTTCTGCCGGTAGTCATTGGCGGGCGTCGATCGCGGTCGGTGGTCTGGCCGGAGTCATCGCATCCGAGTTCCAGTACCGGCGCCTCAAGCTGGTGCTGCTTCCGTTCGCGTCAGTGGCAGCCGCCATCCTGGCTGGCGCTGGTATCGGGGCGCTGACCAACGTTCCGTTGGGGATCGTGATTGCGCTGCTCTCGGTCGTTGCGGTCGTACTTCGCCGCGAGTTGCAGGCAGCCCTTCTTGCCGCGGCGGCCGGGCTGGTGCCGCTCGTTGGCTATCTCGGCAACATCGGGATTGGACCCGGCACCCTTACCGATCTCGGTGCCCGTGGCAATGCCTTGGCGTGGGCCGCGCCGGTGACCGGGGCGATTGCATCGCTCGTGCTCTTTCGCCGGGCCGAGCGGATTGGGAGTCGTATCTTGGTCGCCCTTGGTGGCGCGGTCCTGCTGATCAACCTGGCTGCCGGGCTGCATCTGTTGAGCGTTACTCGCAACTCGGCGCTGCTCCTTCCCGGGCTCGCGCTCATCGCAGTCGAGGCGCTGGCCGCTTGGAAGCGTAACGACGAGTTCTGGCAGTCGATCAGCTCCGCACTCGCAACCGCGATGCTGCTCATCACCAGCACCGCGTTTCTGGCGATCGGTCTTTCGCAAGTAGCAGCCACCATCTCTCACTCTGATGTTGCCCTGGCAATCGGTCTGGCCGTGCTCGCCTGCGGACTGGCCGTGTCGGCGTTTCGCTGTCGAGCGCTGGCTGACGTCGCTGCCCTGGTGACAGCAGAACTCGGCGTCGTTCTGGCCGCAGCGGCGCTATCGCTTACCGGCCGACCGGTCGCAGCCGTCGCCGTGCTGGTAGTAGCCGCTGGTGTGGTTGCGTTGCGATCGTCTCTGCCATTGTGGCTCGTAACGGGTTTCGCCTTCGTCGCCTGGTGGGTGGGTGTGCTGCAGCCGGTCGGCCACCAACTGGTCGGCCTCAACGGTCTTACCGTCGTGCTGCAGGTGACTGCACTCAGCCTGATGCTCGGCAGCGTTCGAGGCATGCTGGGACGGGCGGAAACTCTGTTCGTGTCCTTCTGGCCGGCGCCGGCAATGGCGCTGGCTACGTGGTATATGGTGCGGTCTACCGACGTGGCCGTCATCGTCGGGCTGTTCACCGTGGTCGTCTGCCTGGCTCAGCTTCGACGCAAAGGCCAGACCGCATGGCTCGGAATGATCATGCCGACCGCCATCTTCGTAGCCGCCGAAATGCGTTCGACAGCGTCGGTCAGTGCCATGGCCGCAGTCGTCGTAGCGCTCATTGCGTCGGATCGCTTGGTGCATGGAAGTCGCCATTTCCGAATTGCTCTGGCCGCAGTGGTGCCCCTCACAATCGTGACCGTTGCTGCCCGATGGGACGCCACCTACCAGTCAATCTCCTCCGGGCTACTCGTACTAGGCGTGGTCGCCGCCGCTGCGACGTTCAAACGCAGCCGCCCGGAGCTCGACACCTTGGTCATGTCGTTCTTCATCACCGGACTCGGCGCGGCTCTCGTGGCCGAGTCGACAGGGCAGTACAACGACCTTGCCAACCTGTTTGTCGTGACCGGGGCTCTGTTCGCCGGGATGCTGCTCTGCCGGTCTCGCCCCGCCACATCGAGTTGGCTGGCCTACGGCCCGGCATTGGCGTGGGGTTCGCTCTACCTCTTGCTGACGCAACACAGCAGCCAACCCACCCGAGCCGGCGTCACCATTGGCCTCGCGATCGTCGCCATCGCCATCGGCGGACTACGTCGAAGCGCAGCACCGCTGCTCATTGGTTCGCTCACCACGATTGCCACCATCGTGATCATGGTCGGCCCGGCACTGGCCAAGCTGTCTCTCTGGCTCTGGGTCGCCCTGGGTGGAGCCTTCCTTATCGGTCTGGCGATGCTCATCGAACGCAGGGTGACCGACGAGTCAGGCGAGCAGCATCGGGTGCTGGAAAACGTGTTAAAAGGCTTTCGCTGAACAGCCTTACTTCCTGCGCACGGCGGGGTGCGGCAGGAAGGTCTGCGAGGCGTGACGAGGCTGGAGTTGCTCGACCAGCATGGCGTAGACCTCGGGGCCGACGAACTCGGTGATCTCGTCCTTTAGATAGACGTAGGTCGGGTCCTTGCCCACGAAAGCCTCATGGCTATCGGTACACCACCAGTGGAAGTCCTCGCCGCCCTCACCCCAATCGCGACGCTTCCACTCCCGCAATGTTGACGTGATGTGGCCACGGGTATCGGTGGTCTCGGCCAAACGGAGCGGTACCTGCCAACACACGTCGGGCTTCCAGTCCATCGGCCGCTCGCCAACCTCAAGCGCAGCGTTGTGGAAGGCGCAGCCGATGCCACCTTCGAAGCCGGGGCGATTGAGGAAGATACAGGCGTCATCGGCGAGGCGGGTCGTGCGGCTGCCACCCTCTTCCTTTTCGGGCAGGAGCCAGCCGTAGCGCTTGGCCTTGGCATGAAACTGCCACTGATCGGGGCGCAACCGTTCCACGGCTCGTTCGACCTGGGCGACATCGTCCTCATCGATCATGTGGGCGCCGTAGCTGCAACAGCCCTGCTCAAGGTGCGAGGCGTCCCCGGTCATGATGCCCTGGCAGCCGTTACCGAAAATGCACGACCACGACGAAAGGAAGAAGGTGATATCGAACACCCAGGTGCGATCCTCATTCGGATCTTCGAAGGTCAGGTACTCATGGAGGTCATTAGGAGCGGACACGAACACTGAAGTTATCGGGTGGCAGGCTACGGTCGGGGGAATGAGCGCAACCCTCGTCGATGACCTTCGCCGCGCGCTGACGCCCAACCGGGTCCGAACCGACGCCACTGAGCTCACGTTGTACGGCCGAGATGCCTCCAACATGACCGGTCGGGCCGTGGTGGTGTGTTTCCCACTGACCACCATTGAGGTGCAGTCGTGCGTGCTGGCAGCCCGTCATCACGGCGTGCCGTTCGTGGCTCGCGGCTCGGGCACCGGCCTGGCCGGGGGAGCGGTACCGCCCGACGGCGCCGTCATCATCGTGCTCACCAAGATGAACCGGGTGCTGTCGGTTGATGTGCCGAACCGGATGGCGTGGGTGGAACCCGGCGTGCTGAACCTCGATCTGTCCAAGCAAATGGCGACACACGGGCTGCATTTCGCCCCCGACCCGTCCAGCCAGCAGTCGTGCTCTATCGGCGGCAACGTGGCCAATAATTCCGGCGGCCCGCACTGTCTGGCCGAAGGCGTGACCAACGGCCACATCCTCGGCTTGGAAATGGTGCTTCCATCGGGCGACATCATCACACTCGGGGGAGCCGACGCTGAACCGATCGGGCTTGATTTTCGGGGCGTGGTGGTCGGCTCCGAAGGCATGTTGGGCGTGGTCACCCGAGTGCTCGTTCGCCTCACGCCAAACCCTCCTGCGGTCAAGACCATGTTGCTTGCATTTGCAAGTACTCGCGCCGGCGCCGAAACCGTCAGCGCCATCATCGCCGCCGGCGTCCTGCCCGCTGCGCTGGAGATGATGGACGCACCCATCACCCGTGCGGTTGAAGCGTTTGCCCATGCCGGGTTTCCCACCGATGCTGAGGCCGTGCTTATTGTGGAAGTCGACGGGCTGCCCAATGCGGTTGCCGACGCCGTTGAACGGGTGCGCCAGATTGGCGAGGCCCACGGTGCCACCAGTATTCGCATCGCGGCCGATGCCAATGAGCGAGCGCTCATCTGGAAGGGTCGGAAGAGTGCGTTCGGCGCCATTGCGCAGATCAAACCGAACTATTACCTGCACGACACTGTCGTACCGCGCGCCAAGCTGGTCGAGGTCCTTGAGCAGGTGTATGCCATTGCTGACCGACACAACCTGCTGGTGATGAATGTCTTTCACGCGGGCGATGGCAACCTGCATCCACTGCTGGTATTCGACAAGCGTGAGCCGGGCGTGATGGAGCACGTGCATCAAGCCGGAGACGAGATTGTGGCAGCCAGCGTGGCCGCCGGCGGTGTGCTATCGGGCGAGCACGGAATAGGCCTAGAGAAGCGGGAGTACATGTCGATGATGTTCAGCCCGGTCGATCTTGATCTGCAGGCCCGGCTACGCGATGTGTTCGACCCCGACCACATCTCGAACAGTGACAAGGTGCTGCCGTCTGGCAGTCGGTGCAGTGACATCGACAGTCTGGCGCCAGGGATGTGGGTCTAGTGGATCTCAGCTCCTTTGCCGAAGCGGTCGGCACCACCGGGCCGGTCTCCATCACCGGTCTTGGCACGCGGGGCGGTCAGGTACCGGGCTGCAAGGTCGTGGCCGCGCCGAGCGGCATCGTTGACTACAACCCAGCCGAGATGACGCTGCGCTGTGGCGCAGGTACACCGCTGGATGAGGTGTTCGACGCGCTTACTGCCGCAGGACAGATGGTGGCCCTAGCGCCCGGAGGCACCATCGGGGGAGCACTCGCAACCGCAGCGAGCGACCTCCGCCGGCTCGGTCGTGGCCCGGCTCGTGACGCGTTGCTGCAAGCTCGCATTGTGACCGCTGACGGCCTCATCGCCAAGGCCGGCGGACCAACGGTGAAGAACGTGAGCGGCTTTGATCTGTGTCGCCTGCTGGTGGGTTCGCACGGGGCGCTCGGCTTCTTCGGTGACGTGAT
>JAYTKG010000385.1:0-4076 GCA_043730435.1 Acidimicrobiia bacterium
GGCGGCCCCGCAGCAGAACCCGGACCCGACCCAGGATGACCAGCCCCGACCGAACTCGACTCCGTCCCTCCAGGCGTACCAGCACCCACATCGATCACCGCACCATTGCCCGTATTCGAAACCGACGCCACGGTGGTGACTGTCGTGCCGTTCGACCTGTCTGGTCCAGTTGCAGCCTTGGCTTGCCCTGTGGCCGTGAGATAGGTCGCGACGACGACCGCTGCGGCCAGAATTACTTTGCGGGGCACGTGTTGAAACCTTCGTACTTCGTCGGAACTGTGTAATCGGAGATGAGCCATCGTTTACCAACAAGCACCATTTGAAACACCATGTCATAGCTCGACTTTGTGTCGTCGGACACGATCTCTCCGCCTGTCGCTTTCTCGTTTGGTTCAAACACGATGCCAGTTGACCAGTAGCACGCCTTCACCTCCGCTGTGGTTCGGTCGGCACCGAGATCAACCCGTTTGGCAACGACGTAGCTCGGGTCATCGACGTTGGTTCGCACCCTAAAGTTGGCTGCTCGATAGTCAGTCACCCGCTTGCTCACTAGCTCGCGTTGCGCACTGCCTTCGGGGGTGAATGTGGTCGGGTCGCACGTGTCGATAGTCAAGAGACAACCCTCACGATCCACCATCCAGTTCTGCGCCGCTGCCTCGGCAACAACCACCTCGAGGATCTTAGCAACAGTCGTCGACGTGGTTGGCGCCGCGACCGCTGTGGTCGTTACCGTTACCGCAGTCGTCGCCGCTACGGCAACAGTCGTGGGCACCGTCGCAGTAGGCGCGGCCGCCACGGCCGCACTTGGCTTGGATGAGCCGGAGCATGACGCCAGGACGAGCAGCACAAGTGGGAGCAGAATCCGGCGACAACGCATCCGAAAACGGTAATCGGTCACTCAAGGTGACGAAAGGGGCCGGGCGGTTCTTAACTGACTGCTGCAGCTCTTGACACGGAACCGACGAGCGACATCCGACTTACGCGGTGGGTGCGGCGAGAAGGGCTTCGCCTTTGAGGCCCGTGCTACGCCAGGCGGGGTCGAGGCCGGGGCAACGCACGACACCCGTGTGCGTCGTCTCCCACAACAACGCAGGCCGGTCACCGTGCCAACGAACGGCAAACGACACCGAGCCGTCGGTGAGGGGTGCGTGGTGCACTTCGAGCGGCTGCCCGAACCACGCGGACGGCACCGGATCGGCCAGAAGGACGAGCTCGCCGTTCTGTATTGACGCCACGCCATCAAGGGTCCGAGCGAGTCGATAGGGCAAAGACTCATTCGGCGACGGAAGCAACGAAGGCGACAGAGCAAGTTTGGCTCGCATGCGATCGACGTCGTCAGCGGCCTGCGATTGGTCAGCGTGGCGCAAGATCTCGCTGGCCCGAGCCAAGGCGGCCGCAGCCGCCAGCACCGCGGTCTTCTTGCTGCGCTTTGCGACGGCTACCGCAGCCACGACCACATCATCAACGAACGGAACGGCTGACTGACCGCACCGCACCCGCTCCGAAACGGTGAGCACGAACGCCACCGGGTCTGCCTGCGTGGGGAGGTCCGCGAGCAGCAGGTCCGACCGATCACGAAGCACGCCGAGTCGCACGGCATCATCGGGCAGCATCAGGCGGGGTGAGCGGTCGATCACACCCAGCCAGCCGCGCATCACTTCTTCGGCCGACGCCACGGTTGAGGGCAAGAAACCGGTCCCCTGGCCAAGGGCAACGCGAATAGCCGACCCTTTGCCAATCGGCACCACGATCGAGCCTTCCGGAAGCTCGACGCCCTGAATAGCCATGGCGGTCGGCGGCCGGCTGGTGAGCAGGTCATGGCGGTCGAACGCGATGGCGACAGGAAGCGTCGACTGGTTCTCCACCTCCACCACAATGAGGCCGCCCTGATCCACCACGGCGTACGCGCGATGCACCACATCACCCGATGGCACCCGGACGGCGGTCTCGACGACTGGAGTGCCCTCCAGGCGGGTCTGACGGCAGGTCGGCTCGTTGGGCGGCGTGTGCCAACGGTCATCGGCGGCGATCCACCAGTTCAGCGCGCCCACGCTCGCGCCCGAGATCTGGCCGGCCGATCCAACGGTGGCCAAGGTGCCGTCAACGAGCGTGCCGATATTGGTCATAGGCCACCACGATGTCGCCTTCGACCCTGCGTTGTCCAAGCGCTCATGCCGTTGACGTGGGAAACTCCCACCATGCGTGTCGCTGTCCTCGTACCCATCAAGGACTTCCGACAAGCCAAACAGAGACTTGCCCCGGTGTTGTCCCCCGATGAACGCATCGAACTGGCTCGTCGCATGGCGACCCACGTCATCGGTGCTGCAGCGCCCTACGACGTTTTCGTGGTCTGTGACGACCATGACGTTGCATCGTTCGCGAAAGATCTCGACGCCGAAGTGTTGTGGCGACCGGATCTCGGCCTGAATGGTGCCATTCGTGAAGGCGTGCAACACATTGCTCACACGGCCGAACGGGTGCTTATCGCCCACAGCGACCTGCCTCTTGCCCATTCGTTCGAAAAGGTGATGGACACCGAGGGTGTTGCCATCGTGCCCGATCGCCACGGGCGCGGCACCAACGTAATAGCGCTGCCTGCCAGCAGATTGTTCTCGTTTCACTTCGGCGTCGGCTCGTACGTGGCCCATCAGCACGAAGCTTCTCGTCAGGGCCTTGCCGTTCACCGCATCCTCGATGAACGTCTGGGTTGGGATCTTGATACGCCCGACGATCTTGACCATCCCGATCTGCAGGAGTTCCTCGCATGGCTCCCGCCTCGGTCACCGCGCAAGGAGCTTCTGCCATGACGGCGAACGAACCCGGACAGCCGGCCTACGCCGATGCACCAAACATCACCTCGGTCGACCTACACGTGCCGAAGGTTGCGCTCGCCATCGGGGCGCATCCTGATGATGTCGAGTTCGGTTGTGGCGCAACGCTCGCGAAGTGGGCTGCGGCCGGCTGCGTGGTGCATCACCTCGTGTGCACCGATGGCTCGAAGGGCACGTGGAACCCCAATGCGGACACAACTGCGCTGGCCGTCACCCGACAGCACGAACAACGCGCTGCAGCTCGCTCACTCGGCGCGACCGGTGAGGTTGTGTTTCTCGGTTGGCCTGATGGCGAACTCGACAGCGGTCTGCGTCAGCGCTGGCAAGTGGCGTACTGGATTCGAAAGCTTCGCCCCGACGTCGTGCTTGGACACGACCCGTGGAAGCGCTACCGCCTGCATCCCGATCATCGCCACGCCGGTCTGCTGGCATGCGACGGCGTGGTGGCGGCGCGGGATCCGCACTTCTTCAAAGAACAGGAGTTGCCGCCTCACCGTCCAAGCAGCCTGCTGCTTTGGGAAGCCGACGCGCCCGATCACGCCGAAGATGTCACGGACTTCGTCGACGTGAAGATCGCCGCACTCCTCGCGCACAAGAGCCAGCTTGAATCCACCATGCATGCCGTCAGCGACGAGCAGATCGCGGCGTTCGGCCATCGCATCAAATCTCGATTGCGGTCGCTCGGCGCCCCGATCGGTCGAGACGCAGCAGAAGTCTTCAAGCACATTTCCGACCTGTAAAACGACGAAAGCGGAAGGCGTTGGCCTTCCGCTCCGTCACTTACGAATCGCCGTACGCAACGGCGATCGGACTACTTCTTGGCTGCGGCCTTCTTGGCCGGAGCCTTCTTGGCCGCGGCCTTCTTGGCCGGAGCCTTCTTCACTGCTGCCTTCTTGGCGGGAGCAGCCTTCTTGGCCGCGGCCTTCTTCACTGTTGCCTTCTTGGCCGGGGCCGCAGCCTTGGCCGGTGCAACCTTCTTGACTGCTGCCTTTTTCGGTGCTGCTTTCTTTGTTGGTGCCATTTTCATTTCTCCTTGAGTCGGGGGTGCTACTGGGTCTGGGTTATGAGTTGAGCGATGTCTTCAACGCCGCTGCGGCGGTGAACTTCATCTTGGAGCGGGCGGGTACCTGCACCATTCCGCCAGTTGACGGGTTCCGCGTTTCGCGGGCCGGCGACTGCGTGACGGTGAAGTGACCGAAGCCGGGCCACGCCGCCTTCTCGCCACCCTTGGTTGTAGCCGTAACA
>JAYTKG010000386.1:0-11397 GCA_043730435.1 Acidimicrobiia bacterium
GGCGCTTGACCGTCTGGTCGAAGCGGCGGCCAGCCGCTCCTTTGTATACCTCACTGATGACGCCGCCACGCTGGCCTGGGCGCAAGACAACCTGGGTGACTCCGCCCCGGTTGGGAACTAGGGGAAGTCACAGTGTTCAAGAACCCTTCCGTCACCACGCGCGTCCGTCTGGCCGTCGCCTTCCCCGCGGCAGCGCTGGCCCTCGTGGTCTTGGCGCTGTTCCCAATCGTGCAGAACTTGCGCATCGGCGGGCCCACCTACAACGGCGTGCGCCAGTTGCAGCAACTCCAAGTCGATGGTTCGCCGTCGGCGCTGGTTCTGTCCGATGTGACGGTGCTGGCCAACCAGGCTTACCTGACGCAGTTCGTCGGTGCTGACCCAGCAGCCCCACCCGCGCCCACCAAGGATGCATTGCTGGCATCGCTGACGCAGGCCAAGACCCGCTTCTCCGAGAAGCGCCTGCTGTGGACGAAAACGATTTCCGCAGACAAGTCGCTCGCCTCGCTGGTTGCCGAAGTAGTTGGTACCGGCTCAGCGCTGATCGCTGCGGTTGACACCGAATTGGTGCCGAACCTCACACCAGCCACCGCTGCGCAGGCTCGCAATGCCATTGCCAAGGTGAATGAACTCAGCCGTACTCATGATCGTTCCATCAGCTCGTTGACCAACGCCGTCAACAACGAACTGAAGACGAAAGAGGACACGGCCAAGAACTCCGCCTGGCAGCGGCTGATTGGCCTTCTTGGTCTGGCGTTCCTCGCTCTGGCCGGTGCCATCATCGGTAGTCGCGGCGTGATGAGCAGCCTGCTCGAACCGGTGGAAGCACTGACCGAGCAGGCCAATCGCGCTGCGCACCAGGAGATCCCTTCCCTTGTCGCTGCGATCAACACGATGGAGCCCGGCAGCGAATTGATGCGGGCCACGCCTTTCCCAGTCGCAGGTAACGACGAGTTCAGCCAGCTCGCCAAGGCGCTCAATGTCATGCAGGACACCGCGGTCAGCATGGCCGTTGATCAGGCCCGCAACCGTCGTGGCGTGTCCGAGAGCCTGATCAACCTTGGTCGTCGTAACCAGGGGCTGCTCGCTCGAACGCTCACCTTTATTGCCGAGCTTGAGCAGAACGAGCGTAACCCCGAGACGCTGACCCACCTGTTCCGCCTCGATCATCTCACCACTCGCATGCGCCGCAACGCCGAGTCGCTGCTGGTACTAGCTGGTTCTGAGCCGCCTCGTGTCTGGACGGAATCAGTGCCGATCTCCGACATCATCCGAGCCTCGCTGTCTGAGATCGAGTCCTACGGCCGAGTCGACCTGGCCGGTCTCGATGCGGCCAAGGTTAAGGGCGCCAGCGTCTCCGACCTGGCTCACCTGCTCGCCGAGTTGATGGAGAACGCCACTAACTTCTCACCGCCTTCTAGCCGCGTCGTGGTCATTGGTTCCACCGTCAGCGCCGGCTACCTGCTGTCGATTCGTGACAACGGTATCGGCATGACGCAAGACGAGATCGATGAAGCGAACCGTCGACTGTCCGACGCTGCCATGGGCGATGTCACACCGTCGAAGGTGCTCGGCCACTACGTCGTCAGCAAGCTCGCCGCCCGCCACGGCATTCGCGTCGGGCTCAGCCAGACCATTGGCTCCTCCGGTGTTACCGCCGAAGTCCTTGTGCCCCACGCTATTGCCGAGACCAACATCGGGATCAGCAACGGCAGCGCCGAGTTCGCGCCGCACCAGCCCCAGCAGCCCCAACCGGTTCAGCAGCAGCCCGTGCCGCCCACGGCACCGGACGCACCGTCATTCGCCCCGTCGCAGACCATGCCAGCCCAGCCGGTCATGCCGATGCAGCAGGCACCGCAGACGTACGCTCCCGCGCCAGCACCAGTGCAGGCCGTCGCTCCGGTTGAACCGCAACGCACCGCTGACGGACTTCGCAAGCGAGTTCGCGGTGCACAGGTACCCAGCCGCGATGTGGTGCCCGATGCAGAGCAGCAGGCGTTCGACTCCCGTGAAGCCGAGTTGCGGGCGCGGTCGGTCCGGACGCAGGCCGAGGCGCGCGGTCACGCCGCATCGCCGGCGGCGCCGGTGCCGACTCCGACCCTGCCACCGCTTCCACCGTTCCAGCCCGCTCCGGCCCAGGTGGCCCAGGTGGCCCCGGTGCCCCCGGCCCAGGCTCCTGGCACCGCTCCCACCCCGATGGCCCCGATGGCTCCGATGGCACCGGCGGCGCTTGCACCGCTGCCGACCCGCAACCGCGGTGCGAGTTGGGTGGACGAGCCGACGTCAGTGGCGGGTGAGCAGGACTTTCGCGATCCGACCGAGGTTCGCAATGCTCTCTCTGGCTTCCAGTCAGCTCCGCTGGTCCCCGACGTGATTCCGGCCCCCATCGCGGCCCCTATTCCACGGGCCGTCGCCGTACCAGCACCCTTTGCCGAACCGACTGGTTGGGCCGAGCATGCAGCGGCTGCCGCTCCCGTTCCACCGCCGCCTCCGCCTCCGGCACCGCCAGGCATCGCCAAACGACAACGTGGTGCCTCCTGGATTGAGCCCGACATGGCGCCTGCCACCCTCGAGACGCCGAGCGATCCGTCGTTCGTCCGTTCGTCGCTTTCATCGTTCCAGAACATGCCGCATCCTCACATCGACTACGCCGATACCCCTACTGAAAACCCGAAGGAAATCTGATGGCCCTCTCCCAAGGCTCGCTCAATATCAACTGGATGCTCACCAACTTTGTTGAATCGACCGCAGGCGTCGAGCAGGCCATCGCTGTGTCGTCCGACGGCCTGCTGATGGCGATCTCGTCCAATCTTGATCGGCCATCCGCCGACAAGATGGCCGCCATCGTTACTGGCATGCGCAGCCTCTCTGATGGTGCGGCTCGCGTGTTGTCGAAGGGTGGTCTGAATCAGGTCATCGTCGAGATGGCCGGTGCCTACCTTTTCGTGTCGTCGATCAGCGGTGGTTCGGCCATTGGCGTTATCGCCAGCCGCAATTGCGACCTCGGAATGGTGGGGTACGAGATCACCGTTCTGGTGTCTCGCTTCGCCACGCAACTCACGCCGGAACTGATCGCGGAGATGAAGAACGCGCTTGTGACGATATGAGTTTATTGTCTCGTCGTCCCTCGGATGCGGGGGAGGTGTCGTCATCAGATCCCCAGCCCTACCTGCCTACCGAGCCGTCTCATCGTGTCCCGGAAAGCTCGCCGTCGGCTGCCAATGTTGGTGTGCGCGCCTACCTCATGACCGGCGGCAGAGCTTCGGCTCAGTTGGCGTACGAGACCATGCTGGCCACGGGCTCGGTTCAGATGTCGACTGACGTGCGCTTCGAACGCGCCGCCATTCTCGATGCCTGCAAGGAACGAACGATTTCGGTTGCAGAAGTATCCGCTTACCTCCGTATCCCAATAGGCGTCGTTCGGGTGCTTGCGTCCGACCTCGTCGCCGAAGGACTCCTCACCGCCTTCAGTGGGCCGTCCAACAAAGCCAATGACATCACCCTCTTGACCAACTTGATTGCAGGTGTACGTGCACTCTGAACCGACTTCCCCATCCGCTTTCGCTCCGCCGGCCCCGGCCGCGTCGCAGGGATACGCGGAGTACCCCGCCGGGTCGCAGCCACCGTTGCAGGTGCAGCCACCGCTGCACGCTGCGCCGCCTGCGGCGCAGTACGCGCCGCAAGCAGCTGCCCAGCCGCATGCGCCCCAGCAGCCATTCGCCCCGCAGCAGTACGCGCCGCAACCGGCAGCGCCGCAGTACGCGCCGCAGCAGTACGCGCCCGCACCTATCCCGATGAAGATTGTGATCTCCGGTGGGTTCGGCGTGGGAAAGACGACGTTCGTCGGCACTATCTCCGACATTCCGCCACTGACCACCGAGGCCGCAATGACCGGCATGGCAGTCGGTGTTGATGACCGCGGTCAGGTTTCCACCAAGACCACCACGACCGTTGCTATGGACTTCGGTCGCGTCGCCGTTGATCGCAGCCTGGTGCTGTATCTGTTCGGTACGCCCGGCCAGGACCGTTTCGGCTTCATGTGGGATGACCTGGTTACCGGCGCCCTCGGCGCCATTGTGCTGGTCGACACCCGTCGTCTCGACGATTGCTTTGCGGCCATCGACTACTTCGAGGATCGTCAGATCCCCTTCGTCGTCGTGCTCAACCGCTTCGACGGTCAGCTCATGCACAGCGTCGATGCGGTCCGCGCCGCGCTGCAGCTCGACCCCGACGTCCCGATTGTCACCACCGACGCCCGCAACCGCCAAAACGTCAAGGAATCGGTCCTCGCCCTGCTCGATGTCGTGCTCAGCCGCGCCATCGCCCGCAACGGCCAAAGCCTCTAGCCCACCCGCCGCCCTGTCGGTTTTGGCAGTACCCGGTGTTGATTCCCAACATCGCCCACTGCAGGAAAACTTGAGGAGACGCGGTTCGGTCGCATCGCGTACTGTTTGGGTTCTTCCCTCTCATGTTGTCATGGTGGGAGGACGTCATGGAAGAAGCGTTGGCCACGCACCTGGGGGCGCAGCACGGCATAGTGAGCCGCACCTGGATGCTCGAGAACGGGTTTACCGCGGGTCGGGTGCGAACGCTCGTTGGCAATCGCACACTGATCGAGGTGTACCGGGGCGTCTACCGCTCGTGCAGCGCTCCTGAAACCGAGGAGCAGCGCATCGTTGGTCTCGGGCTTCGCTACGGGGCGGTGGTATCCCACACCACGGCCGGGCGGATATGGGGGCTGCGCAAGTTGGGCGCTGACCAAAGTCTTGAGGTCTCCGTCGGGCGAGGTCGATGGAACCCCCTGGAAGGCATTCGGGTTCACGCGTGCCGCGCTCTGGAGGAACAAGACCTCGTCCGTCGAAAAGATGGCGTCGCGCTCACGAAAGTCCCGCGGACCGTGTTTGATCTAGCGTCGCAACTTCTTCCGCAGACCTTGGAGTCGATCATTGAGCAGTGTCTCAACAAGAAATGGTGCAGCTTTGCCGATCTGGTGGAAGTCGATGCTCGTCTTGGTCGGCAAGGACGGCAGGGGAGTGCTCGCTTTGCCGAGGTACTCGGGTCGCGAGACGGCAAGGCTCGCCCGGTCGCATCAGACTACGAGATGCGGTTCACCCAGGCTTGGGAGGCGGCTGGGCTTCCGCCGCTCGTTCGTCAGATGCCGCTCGTTCTTCCCGACGGCGAGGCAATTCATCCCGACTTTGCCGAACCCACGCGCCGGTTCCTGGTGGAGGTCGATCATCGCACCTGGCACGGTGGCCATGAGGCGAACATGAACGATCGCTGGCGTGACCGGCAGTGCCATCTGCTCGGCTGGCACACCGAGCGGGTGAGCGACGACGACATCGACCACCGCCTACCTCGCACGCTTGCGGAGCTCGCCCGCATCTACCGATCCCTTCCCCTCGCCGCCTGACCTGCCTCCTCCCTCGGTTCTGCCAGTACCCGGTGTCGATTCTCGACATCACCTACTGCCAGAACCGGGCGGTGGTTGCGTACGATGAGGGGATGGGAACTGAGGGGAAGCGCACCGACTCGGGCATTGAAGTCAAGCCGCTGTATTCGGCTGATGACCTGAAGGGGTGGGACCCGGCCGTTAGGTTGGGCGATCCGGGCAAGGCGCCCTATACCCGAGGCGTGTATCCAACGATGCACCGCGGGCGATTGTGGACCATGCGCCAGTACGCCGGATTCGGGTCAGCCCAGACCACGAATCACCGTTTTAAGTTCCTGCTACAGGCTGGGCAGACGGGGCTGTCGTGTGCGTTCGATCTGCCCACGCAGATGGGGTACGACTCCGATCATCCCCGGGCCGAAGGTGAGGTCGGCAAGGTCGGCGTGGCTATCGACTCGATGGAAGACATGCGCCTCCTGTTGGCCGATCTTCCCCTCGACAAGGTGACCACCAGCATGACCATCAACTCGACCGCGGCGATCCTGCTGTTGATGTATGAGTTGGTGGCGGAGGAACAGGGTGTGTCGGGCAAAGACATCGCAGGTGGCACCATTCAGAACGACCTGTTGAAGGAGTACATCGCCCGGGGTACCTACATCTATCCGCCCCGACCCTCCATGCGTTTGATCACTGACATCTTCGCTTACTGCCAGACCAACATCCCGCGCTGGAACACCATCAGCATCTCGGGCTATCACATTCGCGAGGCTGGCGCTACAGCGGTGCAGGAAATCGCGTTCACGCTCGCAAATGGCATTGCCTATGTAGATGCAGCCATTGCGGCGGGCCTTGACGTGGATGATTTCGCGCCCCGGCTTAGCTTCTTTTGGAACGCGCACAACAACCTGTTCGAAGAGGTGGCCAAGTACCGAGCGGCGCGGCGGATGTGGTTCACGATCATGACGGAGCGTTTCGGGGCGAAGAAGGAAGCGTCCAAACTCTTACGCTTCCACACCCAGACCGGCGGCTCGACGCTCACTGCGCAGCAGCCCGAGATCAACATTGTGCGTGTTGCCATCCAATCAATCGCAGCGGTCATGGGCGGCACGCAAAGCCTGCACACCAACGGCTTCGACGAAGCCCTCGGACTACCCACCGAAAACGCGGCCAAGATCGCACTTCGCACGCAGCAAATCATCGGCTACGAGTCAGGCATTGTTGATACGCCCGACCCGTTGGGTGGCTCGTACTTCGTCGAGTCACTGACCGACGAGGTCGAGCGACTGGCGTGGGATTACCTCAAGCGGATCGATGAACTGGGCGGAGCGGTAGATGCCATCGAGCAGGGCTTCCAGATGGATGAGATTGAGCAGGCCGCCTACGAGTACACGAAGTCCATCGATGATGACGAGCGGGTGATCGTTGCCGTCAACAAGTTTACCGAGCCCGAAGGTGTCGACCCCGTCGTGTTCCCAATCGACCCAGCATTGCAGCGTGACCAACTCACCCGCCTGGCTGCGTATAAGGCTCGCCGGAACGCCGACGTAGTGGCCGCCACACTGGCCGATGTAAGCGCCGCGGCCCGCGGCACGGACAACCTGCTCATCCCCATGAAGGCGGCCCTGCAAGCCGACGCCACCCTCGGCGAAATCTCCGACGCCCTTCGAGCGGTGTTCGGCGTCTATCAGCCCGGTCGCTGATCCAGCTCCGCAATTGACAAACTTTTGATAGAAGCTGGAGGGGTCGCGTCTTGGTCGACGGGACAGATGCTGGGAGGGTCGGTGGCGAAGTTCGATAGACGACGAGGCAGTGGCGGGATGACAACGTTCCAAACAGTTCAACAGGGCTTCATTGACAGTTCGGTCGGCATCAGTTGGGTATCGCGCGAACAGAGCGTGATGTTCCCCGCCGACAGGGCCGAGGCCCTGCACGCGTTGCTTCTCTGGCGGGTGCGGCTGTGGGCCGACCTTGATGCTGCCAGGGCTGCCGCGCATCGTCTGCACGCAGCGGCGCGCGACGCAGGTGTGGGGGAGTTACCGCTGTCGGCCAGCACCTGGATGATTCCGGATGACGCCATGGTCGAGTTGGAAACGCAGGCTGCCGAGGGCAAGCGCCTCGTTGACCTTCTTGCGAAACTCCGCAAGAACGTTCGTTCCGACCAGCAATCGCTGAAAGCGGTCAAAGGTGTCTTCAAGGCCAAGAAGATCGCAGCTCTCACAAATGGCGCTCAGAAGAGCAAGTGTGACCTTGAGGCCGCGCGTCTCGCACTGTCGGTGTGCGAGCAGAAGGGATTGATCGCAGCGGCGGAAGTGCGTCGCAGTCTCCATCGTCAGTTGGACGATTCGAAGGCCGCCGTTGGCCATATCGAGCTGTTCGGTGCACCGCAGCGGAGACGCCGTCGGGCTTGCTGCGCTCACGGAAAACGGCGCGGCGTGACGTGTCTCGAAGCCATCGCGAGTTGACCGAGGCCAGTGCTGCAGTTGCGCAGTATGCCAACGAGATCGCCCCTGCGGAAAGCAGAGTCCGGCGAGCCAATAGATTGTGCGAGAGTCATGCCTATCGATACGCCAGTTCGAATCGTCTGGCCAGCTGCTCGTTGCCATTTCCTCAACCTACGACGACGCCCAACGCTACGTGTTCGATGCTCGCCGGGATATCGGCGGCTACATCGAGTCGCTGCGACAGTCCTACAGCCAGGGCGTTCATCGCCATGACTGACGACGTCTGCCGCCGACTGTTGGCGCAAACACTGCTGTTGTCCTCACTGCGAAGTGAAGCGGGCAGCACGGCCCATGATGATCTTCTGGCTGACGCGGAGCGCATCCACCTTCGCCCGCTGGAGGAGGCCGCCAAAGAGCTTCTGCGACGGCTGCAGGACCAGTCGGAAGCGCAGGCAGGCGCCCTCAAGCACGCCGCCAACGTACGGAGGAATTATGCCGACGTGGTGCACGGCGAGGCCAGCGTGGGCGTGGAATTGGATCACATCTTGTCGGCACCGATGCCTGCCACGACTACATCTCCACCGCCATCCATCGTGACGATGCCAGTATCGACCAAGAACGTGAGGTCATGCGCCTCCTGCAGTTGGCCACGCTGCAGAGCTTTGGCTGACTAATTCATTCGCTGAGAAGCTGCGCCGTCTGGTCGGTTTTGGCATTAATGGGCCGAATGGTTCTGATTTCTCAAGCTCACGCGAAGTGCTTGAACTGTAACAAATCGTTTCGTTACCCTTCAGTAATAGTGCGGATCGAAGCGAGGTACACGGAATGAAGATTTTCACGGCAGGCATGAAATTGTTGGCATGCGGCGCTCTGGTAGCCGTCGGCGTCACGGTGGGCTCGGGTGCGGCTCACGCCGCGCTGGTCCAGCCCACAGCTGAGCAGTGCAAGGAGTACGCGCAGTACGCCATCGATGAGGGTGAAGGCGAGACGCTCGCCCAGGAACTTCTTGAGCACGGCTTTGATCCGGCTGGATGCCCGCCCGCTCCGGTCGTTCCTGGTGAGTGTGTGCTTGGCCACAACACGGTAACTGGTGAGCATTGCTACACCGAGGGTTACTCCGACCCGAAAGACCGCCCAGCTGGCTACCCGGTGCCGGCTGCCGATTGCAGCGACACCATTGACTACGACGGTGACTACGACTGCACGCCGTGGCCGCCCGCCGCCACCGCCACTGATGCTTCCTCGAACGCACCTGTCGTCGCACCTGTCGTCGCACCTGTCGTCCAGGGCGTGACGGTTGCTAACGCCGCTCCCGCCGCGAACACCGCTCCCGCCGCAGCCGCTCCCGCCGTAGCCGCGCCCGCTGTGACTCCCCCCAAACCCGCAACCGCGAGCACACAAGTGCTCGCCGCTGCTGCGACCCCTGCCGCCACCACGACGGCGAAAACGCTTCCCCTTACCGGTGGTGACACCTCCGGCATGGTGCTGCTCGCCCTCGCTAGCCTCGGCATAGGTGGAGTTCTGCTGCGGATCGATAAGCGTCGTCGCCTCGCTGCTTGACCTCTCCTGCTAAAACCAAACGCCCCCGATGCGAATGCACCGGGGGCGTTTGCTTTTTCGGGGCGACCTTCTGTTGGTTGTTGGTAAGGCTGACCTAGCGCCAGCTTGTGGCGATCGCGGTTGTTGCATCTACAACTTGTTGGGCGGCTTTGCGGATTCTGGCGTTGCCCTGCTTGTAGGGGTCACTCAACCCGAATGCAGTGGACGACTTCATCACAGCAGACGGCGTGCGGCCTTCGTGGTGGCGGGCTACCCATTCGTTCAATGACTCATCAGGCAAACGCGGCCCAGCTAACGAGGCCAGTTCCAGCAGCAGGAACGTCTTGGCGAAGGCCTTTGGGCGCTGGTCGATGACTGCCAGCAGGTGGTCCATTTCGGCCACCACGATCAAATCGGCACTGTCGATAACTTCGGTCGTGAGCGGTTGCGACTGATGCGACGACAAGTCCAACCCGAACTCGGACGCCACCGTTGCGGTCACCGGATCGGCGGGACGGCCGTCCGATCCACGGCTTCCGGCCGACGTCACGGTCACATCACCATCGGCCGCAGTGAGTCGCCGCAGCGACATCTCCATCATGGGGGAGCGGCAAATGTTGGCGGTACACACGGCAAGAACGTTGAACGACACGACCCAACAACCTAACCGACGCCCATCCGCCAACGGCAGCGGTCAAGCGGCGAACGGCTAAGATCACCCACTTCACGCGGACGAGGAGCATGATGAAGACAGCATTGATCACCGGCGTTACTGGCCAGGACGGGTCGTATCTGGTCGAACTGTTGCTCGAAAAAGGTTACGACGTGCACGGTCTCGTGCGCCGATCCTCCGTACTTTCACGCGAGCGCCTCGAACTGATTCACGGTGGTGCCGATAAGGATCGTCTCAAGCTGCACTACGGCGATCTCTCCGAGCCGCTCGGCCTCGTGCGGGTACTGCAGGACGTGCAACCCGATGAGGTCTACAACCTTGCTGCGCAATCACACGTGGGTGTCAGCTTCCAACTGCCCGACTTCACTGCTGACATCACCGGCGTAGGTGTACTCCGTGTTCTCGAGGCGATCCGACTCTCCGGACTAGAGACCCGCTTTTATCAAGCATCATCCTCCGAACTGTTCGGCTCAACGCCGCCGCCGCAGAGTGAGACCACCCCGTTCCACCCGCGCTCGCCGTATGCCGTGGCCAAGCTCTACGCCTACTGGGCCACTGTGAACTACCGCGAGGCATACGGCATGTTTGCGTGCAATGGCATTCTCTTCAATCATGAGAGCCCCCGTCGCGGTGAGAACTTCGTTACCCGCAAGATCACCCGCGCTGCGGCCGCCATCAAGATGGGCCATCAGAAGGAACTCGTGCTGGGCAACCTCGACGCTAAGCGTGATTGGGGTTTTGCTGGGGACTATGTCGAAGGCATGTGGCGAATGTTGCAGCACCATGAACCGGTCGACTTCGTGCTGGCCACGGGTGAGTCGCACACCGTGCGCGAGTTCTGCGAAATCGCCTTCGCTCACGTTGGTCTCGACTACGAAAAGTACGTCGTGTCCAGCGAAAAGTTCATCCGCCCATCCGAAGTTGACCACCTGCTGGGTGACTGCTCGCTCGCCAAAGAAACCCTCGGCTGGGAACCAAAGGTGTCGTTCAATGAACTCGTCACCATGATGGTCGACAGCGACCTCGCCACCCTCGCCTGACCCAATTCTCGAAGAGAATTCACGGATGGCTCTCAAGAAGAATCTGAACCGGCTGACCTAGAGAGAAATCTGAAAGCGCCGGACTAGTCTTGCGTCGCCGTCGAGTGTGTTGCTCACGGGTATGCGGCGCAAGGAGCAGGCAGGTTCTCGTGAACAAAGGTGTATACGTGTATGGTGCCGGCGGCCACTCTCTCGTCGTGATGGATGTGCTGCGCGACCTCGGCGTCCCGGTGTTGGCGGTCTACGCCGACGAAGGCCGTCGCCATCAAAAGCACGACATCGTCCTTCCAGGGGTCCGTGTGGCTGGCGTGGACG
>JAYTKG010000387.1:0-3283 GCA_043730435.1 Acidimicrobiia bacterium
CGGCGCGCCGCGATTGTTTCAGTAGTGATGTTGTCCGCATGCGGCGCATCAAATGCCAAGCCGAGCGCAGGTAGTCCCTCGACGGTCGGCATGGCCAGCATGAATCACGGGTCTGACCCCGCACCGACCACTGTGACAACCATCAAGGGTGTCGCTACCACCGCAGCTGATCCCATGGCTGGTATGGATCACTCCGGCGGTGCGATGGCGATGGATCCCGTTGCCGGTGACGGCACAAAGGATTCGGCGGCGGGATACACGATGCTTCCCGCCAAGCTTCCGACCACCGAAGGGACTCAGCGGTTTTCGTTTACCGTGACGGGGCCTGACGGCACAGCTATCAAAGACGCCGTTGTGGAGCAGACGAAGAAACTTCATCTCATCGTGGTGCGTTCCGATCTCACGGGTTACCAGCACCTTCATCCAGAGCTATCGAGTGATGGCACATGGTCGGTTCCGGTTGAATTCGTAGCCGCCGGACGGTGGCGCATTATCGCTGACCTCACGCCAGTATCGGGAACCCGAGTTGTGCTTGGTGTGGATGCCACCATCGCAGGTGCCAGTACTGATCGCCCGCTTCCCGCATCTACACAGACGACGACGGTTGACGGGTTCGACGTGATGTTGGACGGTCAGCTTTCGACCACGGAGGCTCCACTGAATTTTGCCATCACGAAGGGCGGGGCTCCCGCGTCGACGATCACCGAGTATCTGGGTGCCGGTGGCCATCTGGTTGCGCTGCGATCCGACACGCTTGCCTACACGCACCTCCATCCGAACGGAGACGCAGGCCCAGTGTTGAGCTTCGCTGCGGATGTGCCAACGAAGGGCACCTATCGCCTGTTCCTCCAGTTCGCCACCGGGGATGAGGTCCACACGGCCGAGTTCACCGCGGCTGCTGCTTCATGACATCGCGGCGCTCAGCGCTTGTCTTGGTTGTCGGCGCAGCTATCGCCGTTGTTCTCGGGATGGTCACTGTTGTGTCGGCTACCCCGGCCGACGACAAGCGGGCGGAGGCTTCGCGGATCGCCACGAAAAGAGCCGAGCTGGTGCAGACCGCCGAACGCCTGAACGAGGAGTCCAAAGCGTCCGAGGAAGCGCTCGCGACTCTGAACGCTGATCTCACGCAGACGTCCCTCCAATTGGGCCAACGCACAAGTGACCTGAGCACAATGGCGGCCCAGCAATCGGAGTTCGCGCTGAAGTCCTACGTTTACGGACAATCGGCTGCGAATGACTTTGTTGGCCTTGTGGCCGGTACGACTGATGTCAATGAAGCAGGCGTGCGCGACGGCTATACGGGTTCGCTCATCGGCAATAGTTCCGATGCCATCGATGAAATCAACGCAACGCGCCAGGACATCGCTGGCCTCGCCAAGTCGCTGGTAGCGAAGCTGCACGAGCAGACCGATATCGGAAAACGTCTCGCCGTGAGTAAAGCCAAGATAGCTGCAACTCAGGTGGAGCTCGATGCGCTGGCGAAGAGGGTCGACTCGGAACTGTCTGTTCTGGTCGAGGAGGAAGCAGCGCGACAAGTACAGGAACGGCTGGCCCAGGAAAAGCGGGCTGCTGAGCAAGAGGCTGCTCGCCAGGCCGCACGTGCAACGACACCACCTGCGCGTCAGGCAACCCCAACCGGGTCGCGGAAACCGGCGGCGAGCAACGCTAGCCCGACGGCCTCCGCGGCAACTCTGCGACCGGCACCGGCCAACACATCACCGTCCACCGCCACCAAACCAGGACAGACCCCGACGGCGCCGAAGCCCGCGATCACAGCCAAGCCGACTGTAAAGCCGCCGCCGCCGCCGGCCGATGTGCCCGATTATCCGGCCCCTTCAGCCCGCGCTGCGACCGCGATATCGGCTGCGAAGAGCCAGTTGGGTAAGCCTTACGTCTTTGGCACCAACGGGCCAGACACGTACGACTGTTCCGGACTGACGCAGTGGGCTTGGGCAAAGGCCGGTGTGTCCATGAGTCACTACACCGTTTCGCAGTACAACGAATTTCCCCACATACCCTTAAACGCGCTGCAACCCGGGGATCTCGTCTTCTTCAAAATCGACCTGGGTCACATGGGTATGTACATCGGAGGAGGCATGGTCATTCACGCCCCACAAACCGGAGACGTCGTGAAAATCTCGCCGCTCTCCAATTTCAATGTGGTCGGCGCGTCCCGCCCGGGATGAGCAGTTGACGCCCTCTGGGTAACCGACTATCGAGCTGGGCGGGGACGCGGGATCGGCCAGTTGAAGCGGATGTTGGCGAGCTCGGGCGGTTCTGCGGCTTGTTCGTTGCCGGACGCGAACCAGGTGCGGAGAGCTTCGACTTCGGTGTCGTCGACGGCTGCGAAGTAGCGGGATCTCCATCGGTCGTCGTGCTGGCGGGTGCGCACGACGACCACGTTTTTGCGATCGCATCGTCCGATACAGTTGGTGACCTTTATTCGGCCGGCAGCGTTCTTGGTCGCCTCACTAATGATGGCAAGGTGCCGCTCGTGATCGATACCGTCCTGTGTGCCGCAGCAGCAACCGCGACACACGAGCACCGACAGCGACGTGTCACGTTCCATTGGATCAGTGCTCGCCGAGGATGCGCTGGCCGGTCTTGGCGACGGCACGATCGCCAAGCCAGCCAAAGGTCGTAGCCAGGACGAGCCAGAGCAGGGCGTTGCCGGCGAGAGAGTCGAGGCGAAAGTGCCATATGAGCGTGGCGGGGGCATCAACAGTGTCGGGGCTCGGTGGAAAGATCAGGTAGATCGCTACGATCGCAGCGACGTAGACGGTAGCGACGGACGCGAACCGTTTGGCCCCGTCCAAGCCTCGGGTGGTGAGTTCTCGCCAAAGTGCCCAGCACAATAGGGACAACGTAACGGAAACCGCTATGAGCAAGAGGTATGCGGTCGTTCTGACGCCGATCGTGTCGGGGTTCCCCACAGCCGGCGGGTTCGCCGGGTACTTCAACGCTGGGATCAGAGACAAGCTGACAAAGACGACGATGCCCGTTTGGATGGCGCGGGTGAACATCGTTCGTGCCGGCAGGTACCGCCAGATGGCTGCACAGAGGATGGCGAATATCAGCCCAAGGAATGTTCCGTAGAGGCAGGCTGCGAGCATGCCCCAGACGACCTGGGTGGTCCGCGAGAACATCTCTTTGTGTGCTCCGACCTCGCGGGCTGCCTCGATGGCGAGCGCCTTGCGGATCTGGGTCTCCGTGACGAGCCATTGGAATAGGGCTGCGGCGATGCCCCCGGCAATGCCGGCGAGCGCGCCGCGGCCGAGGTAGG
>JAYTKG010000388.1:0-8273 GCA_043730435.1 Acidimicrobiia bacterium
GCCGGTCGCACCCGCGGTGGCCAGGGACAGGGTAGTCGTTCCAGTCTTCACCGAGTTGCCGGCCCCGAAGGTGGCCACGTTCAGAATCGACGCGGCGGCATTGCCGTCCACCGGGTAGTAGATGTTCTTCAGCGATGTGTAGGTGAACGGTGCCAACGGATCGGAAACTGACGTGGCCGCGGCGTTGCCGTAGTAGAGACAAAACCAGGTCGTTGCCCCGGCGGTAATGGTGGGAATCTGAGCCCATACGACCGAGGTCGTGGTGTTGATTGGGCCTTCGAGCCACATCGGGATGATGGTGCCCTCGGCCGAAATGGCACGCAGGTCACTGCCGTCAGTCTTCATCTGGGCCGGTATCAACGCGTTGGTATTGATGGTTACAGAAACAGGATATTCCGTTACCGTCGACGTTCCGACGGCCGTGTGGTCGATTGTGAAACATTGACGACCTGTCCAGAGCGCATTCCACCAGGCCCCGTTCGCCACGCCCGCACTCAACATGACGCTTCCTGTCGCAGGCGTTGGTGACGCGCTGGTGCCGACCATGGTGCTGCCCGTCGCAAAGTCCGCCTGGCTCGTATAAGTCGCCGTCGTGCCCGCCGTGTAGTCGTACAACGAGAAGTCGCCGTTGGCGCTTACTGTTCCGGCGATGTAGTTCGCGATCACCGGGCGAGCGAGTGCTGTCGTACTCACCGATCCGACCAGAAGAACGCAGGACAACACGACCCGAAGCAAGGGCCATAATGAGTGCTTCTTCACGTTCGCCTTTCCTTTCGTCGTCGGACAGTCGTGCGTTTCCTGTCGGCCGAAGGGCCTCATTCTTTATGTAAATCCTCAAGTTCTGACAAAGAAAGCCCGAGGCGTGATCGCCCCGGGCTTTCGTCAATTCCGACTGCCAGTTCGTTTAGATGGTAGCGCTGGCGGTGTAGTGGAACGTGTTGAAGCTGGCAGCGGCAGCGGCGCTGTCGACGTCGACAACAAACGCGCCCTGGAGTTCAGCGCCGGCAGCAACGGTCTGGGCCGTACCGGTGGCTGTCACGACGCCGGTCGAGTTGATCAGAAACTGCTGGTCCCAGTTGGTCGTGTCGGTCTCGAGCTGGGGCAAGTTGGTCGTCGGAACCGGGGCCACCACCTTCGACAGGAAGGTGCGGACCGTCATACCGCTCCATGCGGTCGTAGCCGGCGTACCTGCGGCGTCCGTCTCGGCGGTGAGCCGTACGCTTACCGCGTAACCACAGTTGTTCTTGTAGCGGATGACGTCGGTGTACTTCGTGCGGTCGCCGGCGAAGCCGCGAACATCGACGGATTCGTTGAGCAACACTGCGCCGGCGACACTGGCCGCGGTGCTCGTGGTGACCACGTTCACGTAGGGCTTGGTGACGGTTGCAAGGTTGATGCTGTATGCGGTGTGGTCGCTGCCGATGATCTTGGTGAAGCACGCCGGCTGAGCGGTGACCGTACCTTTGATGAAGTTCTGGATGACGACACTGGCGACGGCGGGAGCGGCGATCGACATCATCGCCACCGACGCAACTGCCACGCGTCGTGTGACCCGACGGCGAGATGTTGATTCTTTCACGTGAGTTCTCCTGTTAGGCGGCGGGGGCTTTTTTGGGGGGTGGGCCGCACCGAATTCATCGGCGAGTCATGGAGGCACTTAAGCGTCCTGATCCAAAGTTGCCTCTTCCAGACAATGGCTTGCCTCTGGCTTGACGGTCTGCTTTGAATGCCGCCCGACAACTGCGAGAACTACGAAACCGATCGCGATCGGCCACAGTGTCCAGAGGGCGGTGCTGTGCACGATTTTGGGAGGGTCGATCAGGTGTCGCGCCGTATCGATCGCAAGCATTTCAACGCATCCGACTATTCCCATAAAACGGCCCGCCAACCTCTGATCCCGGCTCGTATGGCGCAAGGATGTGACTATGAAAAGGGCCAGCATAACGATGGTTGCGAATAGGGTGGATCGCGAAGTGAGCGACGCGAAACCTGCACCATCGATGTCCACCGTTGGGCACAGAATAAGGTCGAAGAAGAAGTAGCGGATGGAAACCGGCGAGCCCTGTTTCAGGGCAATGGCGAAGAAGATAGTCAGGCGCGCGACGGCAGAAATAAGTGATGCCTGAATGCCAATGCGCTGAAAAGTGCGGTAGTCCCTCTCTTGCGCTTCGGGTTCGGGACCGTCCGGCACCTCGGAAACCTCCTCCGAACGCGCTGCGTGCCACCCCGCGAAAGCAGTGAGCGACAGATCCGTTGAGGATTGCTGCGGCTCAGATGCGGGTATCATGCCAGCCCCCTCTGCTTGCTGCATGTTCGCACCTCCCTGTGCCGCTCGCGACGTGCTCGCTCGGGCGAGACCACCGGTTTAGATCGGCTTTAATTGCGCAAACTTGAGCGCGGTACATGTTTAGATCTTGGATGGAAGGCCTAGAAAAGTGTGTCGTCGAGATTTCCGGAGGGCGGCGAGACCCACGGCCCCCGGGAGGCAGCGACCGCAAGTTGGTCGACCCGCTCGTTCATTGGCTCACCGCTGTGACCTTTGACCCAGCGAAACCTCGGCTGCGGGGCGCGAGCCCGATAGAGGTCGATGAGCGGCTCCCACAGATCACGGTTCGCGACCGGTTGCTTTTGGCTGTTCTTCCAGCCGCGAGCCAGCCAGCCCTTCCACCACGCGTCCCGGAAACAGTTCACGACGTAAGTGGAATCACTCACAATCTCGATCTCGCCCTCGGGATGTGCCCGAAGTGCTTCCAGCACAGCGGTCAGTTCCATGCGCTGGTTGGTGCTCGGCTTCTCTCCACACGACCCGTAGACGACCCCGTCGGGCGCCTCGGCCCACGCCCAGCCCCCGGGGCCTGGATTCCCCTGACACGCTCCGTCGGTGTAGACGACAAACGAGGGCACGGGTTCAGTAGGCACTCATCCACCCTAATCTCGCAACCGGCCCATTTTTCGACAACAATAGGGCGAATGATCTTGGACGGTTTTAGTCGTCAGTTGCCCGATACCGACCCCACCGAAACGAGCGAGTGGCTTTCCAGCCTCGACGCCGTGGTGGACACGCACGGCAAGACCCGTGCCCGTTTCCTTCTCTCCAAACTGCTCGAGCGTGCCCGTGAGCAGCAGGTCAGTTTCCCCGCCACTGTTTCGACTCCCTATTTGAACTCGATTGGCCGGGAGCAGGAGCCGTGGTTCCCCGGCGACGATCACGTCGAGCGTCGTATCCGCACCTACGTGCGCTGGAACGCGGCGGCCATGGTGAACAACGCCAACAAGCACGCCGACGGCATCGGTGGCCACCTCTCCACGTTCGCGTCGTCCGCGTCGCTGTATGAAACCGGCTTCAACCACTTCTTCCGAGGAAAGGAAGACGGCCAGCCCGGCGACCACGTCTACTACCAGGGCCACGCGGCGCCCGGCATCTATGCCCGTGCCTTCCTTGAAGGCCGTCTGACCGAGGAAGACCTCAACCATTTCCGCCGAGAAATCGGTCGCGTTGGTCTGTCGTCATACCCACACCCGCGTCTCATGCCTGAGTTCTGGGAATTCCCCACGGTGTCGATGGGTCTCGGCCCCATCAACGCGCTCTACCAGGCTCGTTTTAACCGCTATCTGCATAACCGTCGCATCGACGACACGTCCGAATCTCGCGTGTGGTGCTTCATGGGTGACGGCGAATGCGACGAGCCCGAGTCCTTGGGCGCCATCTCGTTGGCCGCTCGCGAGCGACTCGACAACCTGGTATTCGTCATCAACTGCAACCTGCAGCGCCTCGACGGTCCCGTCCGCGGTAACGGCAAGGTCATCCAGGAACTCGAAGCAACGTTCCGCGGTGCGGGCTGGAACGTCATCAAGGTTGTGTGGGGCTCCAAGTGGGATGAACTGCTGGCCCGCGATGTCGACGGCGTGCTGCTCAACCGCATGAACTCCACCGTCGACGGTGAGTTCCAGCGTTACGCCGTGGAGAACGGCGCTTACACCCGCGAAAACTTCTTCGGACCCGATCCGCGCCTGCGCAAAATGGTCGAGCACCTCAGTGATGACGAGATTCGCACGCTGCCCCGCGGCGGACACGATCATCGCAAGCTGTACGCCGCCTACAAGGGCGCGGTAGACAACCTCGGCTCGGGCGCACCGACGGTCATTTTGGCCAAGACGGTGAAGGGCTGGACGCTCGGCTCGGAGTTCGAAGCGCGTAACTCCACCCACCAGATCAAGAAGATGACGCCCGACCAGATGATGCGTTTGCGTGACCGTCTGTATCTGCAAGATGAGTTGCCCGACTCGGTGCTGACCAATAGCGGCGGCGACATGCCGTACTTCCGGCCGTCGCCGGACTCCATCGAGTACCAGTACATGATGAGCCGTCGTAAGGCTCTGGCCGGTTCTATCCCGAAGCGATCCACCACGGTGCGTCGGCCGCTCGGCATGCCCGCCGACTCCACCTTTGCCGAGGTACAGGCCGGGTCGGGTACGCAAGCCGTGTCCACCACCATGGCGTTCACTCGGCTGTTGCGCAACCTGTGCCGTGACGAGACGGTCGGCCAACGCATCGTGCCGATCATCCCCGATGAGGCTCGCACCTTCGGTATGGACTCGCTGTTCCGCGAGATCGGCATCTACGCCAGCCAGGGCCAAAAGTACGAGCCGGTCGATCACGATCTTTTGCTGTCATACAGCGAACGAGCCGACGGTCAGCTACTGGAAGAAGGCATCACCGAGGCAGGTTCGCTGGCCTCATGGATTGCGGCCGGTACGTCGTACTACACCCGTGGCGTGCCGATGATTCCGTTCTACACGTTCTATTCCATGTTCGGATTCCAGCGTGTCGGCGACCTCATCTGGCTGGCCGACGATGCCCGCACTCGCGGCTTCCTAATGGGCGCTACCGCCGGTCGCACCACCCTCATGGGCGAAGGTTTGCAGCACCAGGATGGCCACAGCTTGGTGCTGGCCTCCACGGTTCCGCATTGCCAGGCGTATGACCCGGCGTTCGCGTACGAGATGGCACTCATCGTGAAGAACGGCGTGAAGCGCATGTATGGCCCCACGCCCGAGGACATCTTCTATTACATCGCCATCTATAACGAGAACCACGTCATGCCCCCGGCGCCCGATATGGCCGACCTCGAGCAGCAGGTCTGCCAGGGTCTCTACAAGTGGCAAGACGCGCCCGAGGGTGCGGCTCGTCGGGCCACGCTGCTTTTCTCGGGTTCAGCCAACGTTGCCGCCCGTGCCGCTGCGGCGGAGTTGAAGGAGCACTACGACGTTGGTGTTGAACTGTGGTCGGCAACGTCCTATAAGGCGCTGCGCGATGAAGCCCTGAACACCGAGCGTTGGAACCGCATGCACCCGGGTCAGCCCTCCAAAGTCACGCTTGTGAACTCGCTCGTATCGCAGTCGATCGGGCCGATCGTTGCGGTCACCGACTTCATGAAGGCCGTCTCCGAGGGCATCACCCGCTTCTTGCCTGCAGATCGTCCGTTCATTCCGCTGGGTACCGACGGTATGGGACGCTCCGATACGCGTGAGGCACTGCGTCGTCACTTCGAAGTCGATGCCGGCCACATCGTGCTGGCCGTGTTGAACGGTCTGCATGAGGCCGGCGACATCGGCGCCGATGTAGTTGTAGATGCAATCAATCGCTACAACATCGACCCCGACATCGCCAACCCGGCCCTGGCTTAACCGTTGCCCCTCTGGATAACAGGAGTACCTGCGGCCGATGAGCTGCTCAACCACGACGGTTTGGCATTGCTCATCGGCATGCTGCTCGATCAACAAGTGCCGATGGAATGGGCGTTCAAAGGCCCGTACACCCTGTCCGAACGCCTCGGCGGTTTGGACGCTGCTGCCATTGCTGCTGAACCGGTGCAGCCGTTGTTGGAGCAGGCGTGCGCCAAGCCGGCGATCCACCGCTTCCCTGCATCAATGGCGCACCGCATACACGAACTGTGCACGGTGGTCGCCACCACCTACGGCAACGACGCCGCTTCGATCTGGACCGACGTTTCCGATGGCGCGATGGTGTTCGCTCGGCTGAAGGCGCTGCCCGGCTTTGGCGAGGAGAAGGCACAGATTTTCCTTGCCATGCTGGCCAAGCGCTTCGACATCCGGCCCGACGGTTGGGAAACGTGCGTGGGCGCCTTTGCCGATGACGTGCCCCGCACTATCGCCGACATCGACAGCCCTGAAGCGCTTGCCGTGGTCCGTGAGTACAAGCGTCGCCAGAAGGCCGCCGAGCTCGACAAACAAGACCGCCCGGTCAAGCCACCCAAGCCCAAGGTGAAGCCCGTCCGCAACCCCCCACCCAAAGCCAAAGCCAAGTCCACCAAACAAAAAGGCCGCCCCCGCCCCAACGCCGCCAAAGACCGCTAGGTTCGGGCGGGCTCGGGCGGACGGGTGGGATGCGTCGCTCGGGTTATTCGTCCCGTTCCGCTTCTTTGCGACTTTTCCACTGGCCTCAAGCCGGCCGGAAGTTCAACTGTGGCCCAGACCCACCCGGCAGCCGATAGCCTCTCCGTCGTGACCTTCACTCGTATTACTGTCGACGCAGCCCGAATGGGCGGCCTGCCGTGCGTGCGCGATCTCCGCTTTCCAGTCGCCACGGTGGTTGCGATGGTCGCTGACGGAATGACCACGGGCGAGATCCTCATCGAGCATCCCGACCTAGAGGCTGCCGATATTGCCGAGTGCTTGAGGTTCGCTGCATTGGCCGTACAAGAACGCGAACTACCACTTCGTCAATCGGCGTGAAGTTCCTGCTCGATCAGAACCTGTCACCCATCCTGGCGGATTTGCTCGCGGAACTCGGACACGACGCAGTCCATGTCCGGGAGTTAGGCATGAGCCGATCATCTGACGTCGACATCATGGCAAGAGCACTCGCTGAGGACCGTGTCGTGATCTCAAGCGACACCGACTTTGGGGAGTTGCTCGCGAAGACGAACGCCGGAGCGCCATCCCTCGTGCTGTTCCGCCGGCAGGGTCAGCGTCGCGTCGTTGAGCTTGCCACGCTCTTTGAGGCGAACCTGTCGACGGTCATTGAGGACCTCAACTCGGGCGCGATTGTCGTGATCGACGCAGATCGAATACGCATCCGACGCCTCCCTCTCGGGCCAACCTGAGGCAGAAGTTCGCGTCAGGGTGAGTCCGGCTTCGGGTGAGACGTCGCTCAGGCGAGTCAATCAGTCTTCCACCCACGGGTTGACGATCTCGACGGCAGCATCGGTGAAGTCGTTAACGTTGCGGGTGGCGAGCACCGCACCATGGCTCCGACACGTGGCAGCGATCTGGGCGTCGGCTGTGCTGATCGGCCGTCCGATTCGCTCGCGATGGACGACGATGTCAGCATAGTGAGCAGCTGCAGTCTCATCGAACGGGCATATGCGGTGTTCGAAGTCCTCAGACAGAAGTGCTTCGATACGTTCGGCGAAACCGGTCTTTCGTTTTCCGTCGGGAAGCCGACCGACCCCGTACAGCAATTCGGCAACGGTGATTGCCGTGAGATACATCTCGGCGGCCGGTTGGCGGTCGACCCAATCAAGGACAGCAGTAGCCGGTTTCAGCCGCATAAGTTCGGACACGACGTTCGTGTCGAGGACAATCACGGCAGCGTGGCACTTCGAGGGAGATCGGTGCGCGCTGGGAGATCGAGTTCGGCTCCTCCGATTGTTGCGAATCGTTGATGGATGCGACTTCCCAGTCCGTTCGGTGCTGTTGGTCCTGTCAATGCGTCGCGCAGTATCTCCCGCACTTCGGCCTCCATCGAGCGGCCCCGTTCAGCGGCCCTCACCCGCAAACGAACACGAAGTTCGTCATCCAGATCACGAATAGTAAGTGTTGCCACGGCGGTCCTCCTCCACAAATGGAATGCTAGCAATGATAGCGATGCTAGCAAATGCGGGTCGACGCCGGACGGACGTGATCACGTTTCCAAGCACAAGCGAGCATTCCAGCAGATGTGGCGGATGGCACAAGATTAGCTCTGGGGTGGGTGGCGGTGGGGTGGAACCGCTATTGATCGTTTGACAGGTGGGATCGGGGCGAACCAGGCACCCACCTCGGACGAACCTCAGGGGTAGATCACTTCGCGATCTGCGTGAGCACCAACCGAGGAGATTCACCATGAAGAAGATTGCAGTCACCCTTGCCACCGCCGCCGGTGTCGTCGCCCTGAGCGCCGGCCCGGCGTCCGCTGTATCGGGACCCGTTGGCGCCGCCAGCAACGCCACGTCCCAAGCCCAGTCGAACTCGATGGCCGAAATGCAGAA
>JAYTKG010000389.1:0-3571 GCA_043730435.1 Acidimicrobiia bacterium
ACCTGCAGGCAGCGGCGAGCGTTCTGCTCCACCATGAGAATGGCAACCCCGCTGGCGTTGATGTGCTTGCAGTTGATGAACACCTCATCCTGCAACATGGGCGACAAGCCAGCTGAGGGCTCGTCGAGCAACAACACCGACGGATTCATCATGAGCGACCGTCCCATGGCGACCATCTGCCGTTCGCCACCTGACAACGCTGAGCAAGGCTGTGACGCACGAGTTCGCAGCTTGGGGAACATCTCGCTGACGATCTCGTAGCGCTCATTGAAAAGCGAGGGCTTCAGGTAGCAGCCCATCTCCAAGTTCTCTCGAACAGTCAGGCTGGGGAACACGTTGCGGGTCTGCGGCACGAAACCGACCCCGCGCCCAACGAGCTCATGAGCCTTCGTGCCGGTGATTTCGTCACCGTGAAGGTGAACGGAGCCAGACCGGATCTTGAGCAGCCCGAGCACAGCCTTCAGTAATGTAGACTTGCCGGCGCCATTGGGACCGATGATTCCCACGAACTCGCCTGGCGCCACCGTCAGGTCGCACCCGTTGAGAATGTTTACATCGGCGGTGTAGCCGCCGACGAGTTCCTTGATCTCGATGACCGTCGGCCGTGTTTCCACTGGTGCGTTCTCGTCGCTCATGCGCCTACTCCCAGATCGGTGTTCTGATGGGCGCCCAGGTAGGCGTCGATGACAGCTTGGTTGGCACCGATGAACGATGGCGGCCCCTCGGCGATGATCTGTCCTTCCGCCATCACCACCACCCAGTCGGCAATTTCGTGCACCATGTCCATGTCGTGCTCCACGAACAGCACCGTACGGCCCTCGTCTTTGAGCCCCTTGACGTGCTCGAGCAGGCTTTGCTTGAGGGCCGGGTTGACGCCGGCCATCGGCTCGTCGAGCATGACCATCTCGGGCTCCACCATCAGCGCTCGCGCCATTTCCAGCAGCTTGCGTTGGCCACCCGACAGCGAACCGCCGAACTCGTCGCGCATGTGATCCATCTTGAAGCGCTTGAGGAGCGTCTCAGCACGCGTCGTGATCGCCGATTCCTCGTCGCGCCAAAGGAACCTGAACGGCGCTGCCCACAACCGTTCACCACCCTGGTTCGCAGCACCGAGTCGCATATTCTCGATCACGGTCATTCGAGAGAGGCTCTTGGTGAGCTGGAACGTACGCACCATGCCACGGCGAGCCGCCTTGTACGGGCTGACGCCGTTCATCGACACGTCGTTGAAGCTCCAGGTGCCCATGTCGGGCTCGTCGAAACCGGTAAGAAGGTTGAAGAACGTGGTCTTGCCCGCACCGTTGGGACCGATCAGCGCAGTGATGGTGTTGCGCTGCACCTCGAGGTGCTCGACGTCGACGGCGGTGAGACCGCCAAATGAACGGCGAATGGAATCGGCAACAAGGATGGGGTCGGGCTTGGCAGACCCTGGCTCCCGAGCTACTTCGGCAAATACGTCAGCGGACATCGAACGCCTGCTCCTTCTTGTCACCGAAGATTCCCTGGGGTCTGAAGATCACCAGCAACGAGAGGCCGGTACCCACCAGAATCCACCGGAAGAAGCTGAAGTTGGACGAATCCATGAGCCACGTTGGAAGCTGGAAACCGGAGCCGTCGGTCCAGTCAGCCAGCAGGCTGTCGCTGACCGTGATGAGGAACCAGAACATCATCGCACCGACGATGGGGCCCTTGACCTTCCCGACGCCGCCCAGGACGACGATGGCATAGGTGAGGAACGTGAACTGCGTTTGGAAACTTCCCGGGCTGGCATTGCGCTGGCCGATGACCAGGATCGCACCGCCGAAGCCGCCGATAATGCCACCCAGCACCAGGCTGGTCATCTTGTAGACGAACACATTCTTGCCGAGGCTTCGAGCGGCATCCTCGTCTTCACGGATTGAGCGGAGCACACGGCCCCACGGGCTGCGCATCAGCGACCAGACAACCACGGAAAACAGGACCACGAGGAACCAGCCGAGCATCATTACCCACATCTCGTAGTCGCTGATCTCTTTCTCCCACAGCGGTACCGTCTTGCCCTTCAAGAACCCAGGAATCGAGTTCTGAATATCGTCGGTGAACGAGTTGATTCCGTCCGACGCACCAGTCACGTTGACCAGCTTCGGAGTGGACACCAGCAGTCTCAGGATTTCTGCTGCCGCAATGGTGACGATGGCGAGATAGTCGCTGCGAAGACGGAGGGTCGGAATACCTAGCAACAAAGCGAACAGCGTGGACGCCACGATGACCACTGGGATAGTTGCCCAAATGCTCCACTGCCAGTTCATCACCGGCATTGCCACTGCGTAGCCGCCGACAAGCGCAAAGCCCGCCTGACCGAAGTTGAGTAGGCCGGTGTAGCCGAAGTGAACGTTGAGGCCGATCGCCGCCAGGCAGTACGCGATTGCCACGATGCCGATTGCGCCGAACAGACCGTTAGAGAGTGTTTGGCTCATCCCACACGCTCCTTCTTGCCGAGAATGCCCTGGGGGCGGAAGAGCAGAACCAGGATCATTGCCAACAGCGCTCCCATTGTCTTCAGGTCGGTGTATTCGCTGAACCACCACGCCCACAACTGCACGAACAAACCGACGGCAAGCGAACCAACCAGCGCCCCGAACGGCCTGCCAAGGCCACCCAGCGTGATGGACGCGAACATCAGCAACAGAACCTTGGTGCCCATGTTCCAGCTGACCTGCTCGTCAAGCCCAAAGATCACACCACCGAGGCCGGCGAGCGCGCCGCCCAGAAGCCACACATTGAGAATGACCCGCTCGGTGTTGATGCCGGTGGTGGACGCAAGATCTGGGTTGTCGGCGACAGCACGAATGGCCTTGCCAGCGCGAGTTCTCATCAGCAAGTAGGCCACGCCGCCGAGCGCCAGCAGCGCAATAATGCCGGTGGTGAGGTCGCGGGGTGTGACGCCGATTGGACCGATTTCGATGTTTTGCTGTGAGCCGAATTGGGCGAACGACTTCGGCTGCGAGCCGTAGTACATCTGGATGATGAACCGGACCGTCATTGCGATGCCGATCGAGACGATCATCATCGACGTCAACCCGATTCCGCGTCGACGCATCGGTCGCCACACCGCCAGCTCGAGTGCGCCCGAGAAGGCCATCGAACACGCAACGCCAATGATCGCCGCAGCCCCAAGCTGTATGAAGCCGCCCCAACCTCCCGTCGCCGCCGACAGTGTGAACCAGCCCGATGCCGTGGCCGTCATCACAGCACCGATGGTGACAGTTTCACCGTGAGCGAAGTTGGACAATCCAGTCGTGGCATAAATCAACGACAGCCCAACGCTCATGATGGCGATGACGAGACCGAAGCGCAGGCCGTTGAAGATGGTCTTGGGCAGCAAGCTCAACTTGCTGGCTTTCTCGGGCGCTGCTGCACCGAGGTTGAAGTTGGCGTTGCCACCAAGGCCGGCGGTGACAGTGACGGTACGACTCTCCTGTCCTTCGGCCACACCAACGCCATCGGGCAGCGTGTCGGCGTCGATCGTGACGGTAAACGAACCGTCGCTGGGGACCGTGAGGCGAGCGACACCCTCTGCGTCGGTGGCGCC
>JAYTKG010000390.1:0-7149 GCA_043730435.1 Acidimicrobiia bacterium
GGGAAGGGTCGGCTGAGCCCGTCCTCGAACTGAAACGACTTGATGGCTCGACTGCGAGGTTGTTCGTGCGAAAGGCCGATCTCGGTGTCTGCATTGGTACCAATGAAACTCCGGCTGACTGTATACCATCAGGGTTGTTAGCGGGATCCGGAAGCGTGAATGTTAAGTACTCCCCGGAGTTCGCTGCGCTGGTTGGATTCGTGAGTCCGCTCGCGGTGAATCTCGTGGTCGACTACTCGGACGGGACGGAGCAGAAGGTGACCGTGGTTGGCGACCCGGTCAAGTTGGCCGATGGCTACGTGGCGGTAGCTATCCCTGTGCCCCCAGACTCTTCCGTGGTGGGTGTTCGAGCCTTCGATATCGATGGTTCTCAGATCTAGTGGCGACACATCGGGCGACTATGCATACCAAGCGAAATGATCGATCGGTTTCGAACCGTGGAGTGACGGCGTGATCACTGGAGTTACGTGCCGTTTGATTGCGGTGGAGATGGCGCACGTCGAATATTTGTTCGAGCTCTCGACCAGAGGTGAGAACGCCGTCCGATGGCGGTTTCATGGAGCGCAGATATCTCTCAGGGAGTTTACCGATTCGTTGGGGATCGATGTCTTGACTCACTTTGTCGTCGTGGATCCAGTCAATGAACCGATCGGCTACGTAGTTTGCTATGGAGCGAACCAGCGAAACGGATTTGCCTTCGTCGGGGTCATTGTGGACGAGTCGAAGCTTGGCGAGGGAGTCGGCGGCGAGGCAGGCGCTCTCTTCATCACTCATCTTTTCGATACCTATCCATTGCGTAAGCTCTACATCGAGATACCTGACTTCTCAGTTGCCTCGATTGAGCATCGAATGAACGGGATGTTCGAACGCGAGGGGATTTGGCGCGATCATTTCTTCGCAAAAGGGCAGTACTGGGACATGCACATATTTGCAACCTACCGCAGAACTTGGGACGGAGTGTTAGAGGCTGCACTTCGCGAGCGTGAGGTGGGACTCAGACTGGGCGCATCAGTCGTGATCAAAGCGCAATCGTGAAGGGCGCAAGGGTACGGCTCGGGTCGCCAAACGTTCGTACGCTGCGATACTGATCTGGCCGCGACATTGTCATCGATCTACTCAAGCTTTGCTTCCCGAGAGGATGAACCTCAACGACTCCGGTTGCTTGCTGACGCCTACGATTGCCTTTCGCGGCGGCGGCTCCTGACCCTTGACTTGCCTACCGACGCCAAGTGCCTGGAAGTCGGAGCTGGTCTGGGCACGGTTTCGAAGTGGTTGGCGAGGCAGGTTTGCCCACGTGGCCAAGCCGAGGCGACGGATCTTGACATCTCTCTCTTGCGGAGCAACCTTCACCTGCCGGCCGACGGCTCGGTTCGGACGTCTCAGCTTGACGTAACCCAGTTTGATCCGACCGAGCATGCAGGGTGCGACCTCATATATGGTCGGGCAGTGATTAACTTGGTGCCTGATCCGGTCCGCGTGCTCGGCGAGCTGTCACGGTGTTTGAAGCCCGGTGGCTACCTTGCGCTGGAGCTGTTCGACTTAGAATTCGCAGTTGACGTTGGTGGGCCACTTACGCCCGTCTGGCAGGCGATGATTGACGGTGGCAAACTTCTTTCACTGGATCAGGCGCTGGTCGTGAGGTTGCCGGATTTCTATTCGACGGCCGGGCTTGTGCTACGCGGTTTTGAACGTCGTTTGGACGTTCTTGAGGACGGCAGCGATGGCGCTCAATACTGGCGATCTTCGATTTTGAGGTCGCGCGACTTCTTGGTAAAGGTGGTCGACCGCTCGATAGTTGACGGTGCGATCGCTCAGCTCGAGAGCGGCTCTATCCGACTTCCAGGTTTGGCGTGGGCGCTTGGGCAGCGGTCAGGTTGAAAGGATCGAAGCGCCAAAGATTCTCAAGTGTCGATCGAGGGTCGTAGCGGATGGTTCGCGGTCGTGCGCGGGTTCGCCCGCCACCTACAGACCATCGGCCCGGCGACCGAGATCCCACCGTCGGGTGTATTCCCTGCTCGACGGGCATCGCCCGGCACCGTTGTGGTCTGAGCAGGACATCAGCCGACTCATCGAGACCGCCAAGACACTCCCACACCCTTGCGGGCTGCCACCTATCAGGCATTGTCCGGCTGTTGGCCGTGTCAGGCATGCGAGTCGGCGAGGCGACCGGCGCGCCAAAGATCCGCCTCCACGGCTCTCGACCTCGGCTCTAGGGACGCTCACCGTTGCGCAGCAGCGAACGTCGGCGAACTATGTGACTGTCGTGACCAAGCCGAAGGAAAAGAGCCAACGCCAGTTACTGATTGCCCCGGCAACCGTTGCAGCGCTGCGGGGCCATCGCCAACGCCAGATCGAGGAACGCCTCGTTGCCGGGTCAGGCTGGACGAACAGCGGCTACGTCTTTGTTGACGAGGTCGGCGTCGAGTATCACCCGCAACGCTTCACCAAGATGTTCGAGGCCGTCGTCGCAGAGACCGGCGCGCCGAAGATCCGTCTCCACGACACGCGGCACACCATGGCGACCCTCGCGCTTGAGGCTGGCGTCCATCCCAAGGTCGTTCAGGAGCAACTCGGCCATTCAGCCATTGCCGTCACGATGGACACCTACTCCCACGTCCCCCAAGCCGTGAAGCGCGACAGCGCCGAAAAGATCGCCAGCCTGTACGGAGGAAACCAATGACCGCACCCGATGTTCATCCGGATGGCTACGCCCAGGCGCTCGCTGAAGCCAAGTCAGCGATTCAGGAGGCTCGAACGCGAGCCGTCCTCGCCGTGAATAACGAAGTCATCGGGCTGTATTGGAAGCTTGGTCGGCTGATCCTTGATCGACAGGACCAACTGGGCTGGGGCGCTCACGTCATCCGCCGCCTGTCCGCCGACCTGCTCGCCGCTTTTCCCGACATGACCGCAGTCGCTGGCTACAAATACAGCGAGCTGCCGCCCAACGAGCGCGGCGCCTTACCCATGGAATCGGACCTCGTCCGAATCATCGAGGAGGCGATCCTGGAGGAGAAACAAGACTGATTCCCAATTTACCTAAAAGCTGTAGGCAAATTGCCGACGACCGATTTAGCCGATCGTTCACCCAGGTCAAGGGCTTTGTGATTGTCGCGATTGAACAGGGCTAAGGTTTGCCTGCAACTTGCAGGAAAACTGGAACCGATCCTCTCTCACCCCGCCGCACGGCTACGGCGGCCTCTTGCATTCGCGTTCATTTGCTTTGTCGACGTGGTGGAGTCGCGTTCGGCCGCCCACCCTTTGAGCGGAGGAAGTCGGCGAGAAGATCGGTAAGCGGCTCCCCGATCGCCTGCCGAAAATTGAAGCCCAATAGCTGCAGCGCATCGATGACCTCCGGCGTAAGTATCCCAATTAGCGGTTCGAGGGCTGCTTTGGCTTGCTGTCCACCGCCGCTGCCTGCGAGCCTCTCAAGAGCGGGTGCCAGGGAGCTGACCAACGACTGCGCCTGTTGCGGGGTGATCCGCTGCGCGACGAGGTCCTGTTCGAATGCCTGCGCAATCTGCACGAGCTCATTTTTGTCAGCAATGAGATCGTTGATGATCTCCTCGAGCTGGCCGATTGTCTCGCGTGTTTCCTTGCGGTCACGAATCACGCGTATTCGATTGGCGATGCCTGACGCAGTGTTCCGCGCCGCAGCTTCAGCGAGTTTCGCCGACAGCTGAAGAATCTGTTCGTCCATGGAACCTCCTGTTGACCTGCGACCATGCTGGCCTGAAACGCACTCGATCGCCGCGAATCACTGAGTGGCACCGGGTTTGCAACGAAATGCCGGCTGGGCGTGGGTAAGAGGGTATGAGATTGTTGCCCCCGCCGGATCTGTTGACTGTGAGGAAGCCGCCACCTGGTTGCGGATCGGCCGCACCTGCGCGTACCAGCTGTGTCGCCGCTATCTGGCGACGGGCGGAACTGATGGTGTCCCGTGTATTCGTGTTGGGCGGCTGTTGCGCGTCCCCCGGCACTTGTTGGAGCAGCGGTTCGCGATCACGGTCACAGCCGTTACACCCTTCGACGACCTGATCGACGGCGGCATCGCAGCGGAGGCGACTGTGGTCGCGTTGATCCACTCGATGACGTCGCCGGTTCGCCGTTCACGCCGCCTACCGGCGCAGCAGGCGTCGCTGCCGTTCCGCTTGTAGGCCGCGATGACCTCCTGTTCCATCGGCTTCCGGAAATCCAACCCAACAAGATCAGACGGGTGCACACCCGCTCCGGGGACCGGGGGTGTGAAGTGACGGTCCGCGTCATCACGCTGCGCATCGGGGCGGGCGACTACTACCTCAACGAAATGCCGTCGTACTACCTCGACGCTGACGAGCCTCGCGGTCGATGGCTTGGTCGGGGCGCAGACGAGCTCGGTATCGAGGGCGAGTTGGACGACGCAGACTTCCGGGCGCTGATGGCCGGGATGGACCCACGCCAACCGGAAAGAGAGCTGGGCCGCCCGTACACGGAAAAGTCGGTCGTCGGATTCGATGCCACGGCATCCGCGCCGAAATCGGTCTCCGTGTTGTGGGCGCTCGGTGATCAACACGCCCGCGCCGAGGTTCTTGCCGCCCACGACGCCGCGGCGACCGCCATGGCCAAATGGATTGAAGACCACGCTCACACCCGTTTCCGGATCAACGGTGAGGTCGCAGTCGTTGACGCCGACGGGATCGTCGCCGCGGCGTTCCGTCAGCACACCAGCCGCAACCTTGATCCGCAACTTCACACGCATCTGGTGATCGCTAACCGGGTGATGAGCCCGGACGGTCGTTGGCTCGCCCTCGATGCCCGCACGCTCAAGCTCGATCAGCGCACACTGTCCGCGATCTACCACGCCGGGCTACGAGCGGAACTGACCGCCCGCCTCGGTGTCTCCTGGCAGTCGCCGGTCAACGGAATCGCCGAGATCGCAGGTGTTCCCGATGTTCTGCTCGCAGAGTTTTCCACCCGCACCACCGCTGTCACCGACCGGTTCGACGACAAGCTCGACAGGTTCATTGCCACCTTCGAGCGCGAACCGACCATACGGGAAAGGTGGAAACTCGAACGGGAAGCCGCCAAGGATTCCCGCCCACCGAAGAACCACGCCGTTGACGCCGCGAGCCTGCACGATGCCTGGCACGCACAGGCCCGAGCGCTTGGGATCGATATCGGTGAGGTGATCCGTGACGTCACCGATCGAATCCACCCATCTCACAGCATCCCCGGAAGAAGTCGGGACACCGAGAACCGGATCGTCTTTCAGGCGATCGATTCGCTCACCACCAGCCAATCGTCGTGGCGGCCAGCGGAACTCACCCGGGAGCTCGCCGCCGCCATCCCGACCGCGACCGCCGCCAATGCAGCCGACATACGCCTCTGGCTCGACGACCTGACTACCGACGCTGCCGAATCCTGCATCGACATTTCGGCGTCGATCCCACCGAACACTCGCTTGCGTCGCGACGGACGCCCGGTCACCGAATCGGCGGCCGACCGAGCGTTAACGACGTCGTTCATCCTCCACCAGGAGCGCGAGCTGATCGATTGGGCCGACCAACGCCTCGCATATGACGGTCGGGACGCAGATCTCGTCGCTGCGCATCTCTCACCAGCCCAACAAGCCGCCGCTGCGGCCGTGGCGGGTAACGACGACCTCGTACTCATGGTCGGACCCGCCGGGACCGGCAAGACGACAGCGCTTCGCCCCGCCGTCGAACGACTCCGCGAGGACGGTCGAGCGGTGTTCGGTGTCGCCCCGTCGGCTACCGCCGCGCAAGTGTTGAGCGAGGAGACCGGTGTCGACGCCGATACCATCGACAAGCTGATCATCGAACACAACCTCACCCGACCGCCCGACCACCGCTACAACCTGCCACTCGGCGCGACCGTGATCATCGACGAAGCAGGGATGCTCAGCACCGCGAAGCTTGCCGAACTCGCCCACCTCGCCGACGAGAAAGGTTGGCGGGTGGCGATGATCGGCGACGCCCTCCAATTCTCCGCTGTCGATCGCGGCGGCCTGTTCGGCATGCTCGTCGACACGTACGGCGCAATCGAACTCGACCAGGTCCACCGCTTCGCCCAACCATGGGAACGCGACGCGTCGCTCCGCCTCCGACGAGGCGACACCACCGTTGTCGACCTATACGAACAACACGGCCGCATCCACAACGGCACACCCCGGCAGATGCAGGTCACCATCGTCAATGACTGGTGGGGGCACCGCAAGGCGGGCCGTAATGTGCTGCTCCTGGCCGGAACGAACGACGACGTGACCCAACTCAACCACCGTTGCCAACTTCTCCGGATCGATGCTGGCGAACTCGGCGACTGGCTTGCGATCGACAACGGCACCTATCGGTTGCATGCAGGTGATGAGATCCTCACCCGACACAACGATCGACGGCTAAGAACCGACCGCGGCGAGATGGTCCGCAACGGTGCCACTTGGACGATCAGCGCCATCCACCCCGACGCCACGCTCACCGCCATCGGAAGGCACGGCACAATCCGACTTCCCGCGACGTACGTGAGCGACCATGTCCAGCTCGGCTACGCCCGCACGATCAACAGTGCCCAGAGCCGGACCGTCGAACCCTGTCTCATCTACAACGAAGGCGCGCTCGGCCTACGCGCGCTCTACGTCGCCCTCTCCCGAGGTTGTCACGAGAACCACATCTACTTCGGTACCACCGGCGTCGAGACCGGGCGCGATCTGTTTATCCAGTCCACGATGTCCGACCGTATCGACCAACCCGCCCACGTCCGTCAAGCCGAACTCGCAGAACAGGAAATCCATCACCCCGGCCTGCTCGATGGCGATCTCCTTCGTCGGCTGTTCGAGGAACGCCACGCCATCACCGCCAGCCTCCGACACGCCGACGCCGTGCTGCGCAACTACCCGAACGACCACGCCCAGCGGACACGAGACCTGGCGGTCGCTGCGAGCGAGTTGACCGGTGTACGCGACCGGAAGGCAGCAGCCCAAGCCGTGATCGACCGCTACGACCGACCCCTCCACCGGCGACGCCACGAAGGCGAGATCAACAGAGCCCATCGAGAACTCAACGATCTCCCCCGCCACATCAGTCGCACTGAGTTGGCAGTGGTCGCCAGCGAGCGCCGAGTCACCACCCTCGATGAATCTCGATCAGCCGCGGCCGA
>JAYTKG010000391.1:0-9213 GCA_043730435.1 Acidimicrobiia bacterium
ATGCACTGCAAACCACGCTCGACAATTTCGAACACGACGAGCTGCTGGCCCGCCCCACGGTGCTCGGTGTGCACTCGCTCGCCGATGATCGCTACGACCTGCGCATCTCCGTTCGCTGCAGCCCCGGCGAGCAGTCGGCCGTCCGGCGAGCACTACGGGCCGCCTTAGTCAATGCCGTGCAGCGCGGCGAACTTCCAGCACCACCCGGCGGTGGCCCGAGCGTGGTCGTGGTCAACAGCAGCGGCTCGGCCGAACTGTCGGCCGAGTAGCGCGAACTACTTCTTCTTTCGGCGGGACTGCGCAATCTGGTCGCGCCGGGCCTGAGCCTCGGCCTGCTTGCGGGACCGGTCAACCTTGCGTCGCTGCCGAACGGCCTCTCGTTCGGCCAACTCGGCTGCGGTGAGCGGCGTGGGGGCAACGGCCTCGACGGCCACCACGGGGGGAAGGGCCAATATCTCGTCGGACTTCAGCAGGTGGATGCACGCCACCGAGGCGGGCGCCTCACCCACGACCGCTGAAGCCAGCATCAGCCGCACCGCCCCAACTCCGTGGCTAGCGACCAGCTGGTGCGACACGGTGCGCAGCTCGTCCTCGCTGGGATTTTCGGCCGATTCGCCCAGTGCCTCCACGCAGTCGTTCAGGCAAGCGTCACTGAGCACCATGCCCAGCTGACCGAGCACGCCGTTTACCCGGCCCTTGCTTGCGGCTACGCGTAGCGCCAGACCGGCCTTGGCATCGGCGAGGGATTCCACGCCGATCTCGTTACTCACGGCGATGGCCGCGTCGTCGGGCACCTTGTCGAGCAGGACGCGGAGCTCGTCGTCGGTGACGGCGTTGAGGGCACGGTCGAGCAGGGCGGCGGCGGCAAGTTGCGTCTTGATCTGGTTCATCGCCCGGAGAACCTACTGCCTGGCGGGTGCGCGCCCTTTGTCCGGTCAGACCGTCGCTCGAGAGCGCACCCGGCGAACAGTGATGTAGGCAACGATCAACGCGGCACACGCCGCTCCGGCGTACGTGCCGTAGCGGGTGAGCTGGTCGGCCAGGTCTTGCCAGTTGGCGCCCAGCTTGTAACCGCCCACCGAACAGACCGTTGCCCAACTGATGGCACCGAACAGGTCCCACCGAAGAAACTCCCGATAGGTCATCTCTGACATTCCTGCCGTCGCAGGCATGATGGCGCGAAGAAAGCCGATCCATCGTCCGATGAAAATCATCGGGCCTTTGCGGCGACGGATGAGATCCTGTGCCCGCACCCAGTTCGCCGCTCCAAGTTTGCGCCCGACCCAGCTGTGCTGCAACCGATGCCCGAACCGGTCTCCGATGTAGAAGCCGGTGGCGTCACCGAACAGCGCCGCCAAGCACGCGACGACCACCAGCACGTAGATGTTGAGATTGCCAGCACCCGCTGCGGCACCGGTGACAAAAAGCCCGATCTCACCGGGGACGAGGAAGAACAGGGTGCCGGTCTCGGCGAACGTGAGCACGAACGCCACGACGTAGAGCCACGGCCCGGTGAAGCGCTCAATGAAACGAACAACGGCATCGGAACCTGCAGCGGCGAGCACCACTACAGCGTTGCACAGCGAAGCCATCAGCGTTTCGGCCTAACACGCAGGAGTTCCCTCATGGCTGTTGTCCTCACCTATCGTGCACGCATGGACATCAACCAGGCATCGGCAATTGTGACGGGTGGAGCTTCGGGCATCGGTGAGGCAGCGGCGCGAGCACTGGCAGCACGCGGCGCCAAGGTGGTGATCGCCGATCTCAACGAAGAAAGAGGCCGGGCTGTCGCGGCGGAGATCGGTGGGGCGTTCTGCCGCGTTGATGTCACCAACACCGACGATGTCATTGCCGCGGTGGAGACCGCCAAGGAGATGGGACCGCTACGGGCGCTGGTGAACTCGGCGGGTATTGGCTGGGCGACTCGTACGGTCGGAAAAGACGGGCAGTACGCATCGGCCCATCCGCTCGACATCTTCACCAAGGTGGTCGGCATCAATCTCATTGGTACCTTCAACTGCATCCGTCTGGCGGCCACGGCCATGGGGCAGACCGAACCGCTTGAGAACAACGAGCGTGGCGCCATTGTGAACATGGCGTCGGTTGCAGCGTTCGACGGTCAGGTCGGCCAGGCTGCCTATTCGGCCTCAAAGGGCGGCGTGGTCGGTATGACCCTGCCCATCGCTCGTGACCTGGCCGCCATCGGCGTTCGGGTCAATACCATTGCGCCGGGTCTGATCGACACCCCGATCTACGGCACGGGTGAGGCGTCGGAGGCGTTCAAGGCCAGCCTGTCAAAGGATGTCGTGTTCCCGAAGCGGCTCGGCCATGCGTCCGAGCTGGCCTCGATGGTGGCCGAACTCATTACCAACAGTTACATGAATGGCGAGACCATCCGGGTCGACGGGGCCGCTCGATTGCAGCCGAAGTAGGCCAAAAGAACCCTCTTCACCCAGAGCTACCCACACGACGACACGTAGGGGTGCAGCCACAGCTAGCGTTCATGGTGTGGGTTCGTTTGGCGGAACTGTCCAGTGCGGTCACCACCCGTGGTGAGCAGTGGCACCGATCGCTTGTTGTTGAAGCGACGGAGGCTCTGGCATGTCCCGGCTCTGGTCGACACTTACCGGGACCCACGCACCGAGACCCATGAGGGAGTTTCTTGCTCGCTGCCAACCGCGTACCGGCGGCTGCTGCGCGGCTGCCTGAGCCGGCGGCAATGGAGCATCTTTGTGACGGGGACACGACACCCCATTGGTTCGGTGGGCTTTCGGCGATGGTCAGACGGTCGCCCAGAAGTGGTCTTTTGGGTTGATCCCGATCATGGGGGAGCCGAGGTAGTGGCAGGGTCGATCAACGGAGTGCTCGGCGCCCGCCGCCGGAAGCGATCCGTCGTGGCGCTCTCGCGCACGGCCAACCTGGGTTCTTGTTTGGTGCTCGAAGAACTTGGCTTTGTCGCCGAATCCAGCCTTCAACGCTACGGAACCGAACAACGCCTCTACGTGCTCGACTAAATCAGCGGCCGCGTCGGCGTGCCATGGCGTGCAATTCGCGCAGGTGTTTGGGGATCTCGTTCGGCTGCACGACAGCGCCGCGAATGAGGTCGTCAAACTGCCCACTCAGGATGCGGATGTGCTCGGTAGAGGTGAGCACGAGATACATCTGGCCGAGATAGAGGGAGACCCTTTTCGGCCCGAAGATGGTGATGGGTGCGGCGTATCGTTGCAGTCCATCGAAGAGAAACCAGCGGAACGCGGGGTACAACTCTTCGGTCAGCTCAATCATCTGATCCAACTGAGCAAGCCGCGCAGGCAACGCGAGATCCCGCCAGATGCCCTCGCCTCGAGCAAACAGCTCAAGGGACTGGCGACTGGAGCAACACTCCATCTCGGTGTCGGGTTGGCGGGTCCAGGCCAGGCGAGTGGCCACGGTCGCTATGCGCTGCTCGGAGTGCACCGTGATGAAGTCACCGACCTCGTGGCGGATGACGTCCTGCGTCTTCACCAGATCGGGCAGCGTCGAGGGCACCAGTCGCACCCGGTAGCCGGCAGCCTCGGTGAACCAGGCCACCAACTGTTCGTCATCGGGTGCGAGATCCTTCGGTGTCAGCGTCAGCTCCTGTCGAAGGACCTCGGCCGACAGCGGTCCCTGCTGGCTCAGGCCGAGCAGCCAATCGATGGACGCCTGACGGCTTTGGGCAATGGCGGTGATCGTCTCCAAACGGGGCAGTCGCCGGTTGGTTGGGGAGAGCAACTGGGAGAGGGTTGAGCGGTCGATCTGGGCGGCTGCCGCGAAGTCTTGGCGGCTCAAACCTGAATGAGCGATGACCTCGGAGAGACGAATGCGGAAGTCGGACAGGAACTCAGCACGGTCAATCATGGTGTGAATCTACCGTTTATGTTGTGTATCCACCACAGTTGGGGTGTACGCGTGCGCTATGTCACGCCAGCGTGCGGATGAGTCCCTTGTCTGGGTACCTGAGATGCCGAAGAGTAGAGGGTGGTGAAAGTTTCGCGATGGCCGACTGTTGTGGTTGCAGTTGCAATTGGTTTGCTTTGGCTTGGCCTGGTTGTGGGTCATGCCTACGTGCCGACACCTCCGCTGTTGTTAGCGCTCGCGCTGCTCGGCGCGTGGTACGGGTCGCTGCAGCATGAGGTGATTCATGGGCACATGCCTACCTGGGTGGGCTGGGCGCCGCTTGGGCTGCTGGTGCCGTTTTGTCGCTATCGGACCACGCACATCGACCATCACCGCAACGAGCTACTTACGGACCCGGTCGTCGACCCCGAAAGTTTTTACATCACTCCCGAGGCATGGAACACCGCCAGTCCGACGCGTCGGTTCTTCATTCGCAGCACGCGCACCCTGCTCGGGCGCATGCTGCTCGGGCCCCTTGTCTTCAACGGACGCTTTATCGGAAACGATCTGCGCGGATTGCGACGCGACGGGCATGCCGCGGCGTGGCTGAAACACCTCGTAGGCGTCGCAACCGTGGTTGTCGTGGTGCGCTCGCTCGGCCTGCCGCTGTGGATCTACGTGCTCGGATTCGTGTACGGCGGCTCCTCGATAACGCTGTTACGCAGCTTTGTTGAACACCGTGCTGTAGACGACGGACCGCAGTCGGCCATGGTGCTCTCCAACCCCGCGCTGTCGCTCCTCTTCCTCAACAACAATCTCCACCTAGCGCATCATGCTGCGCCCGGGACGCCATGGTTTGCCCTTCCGGCCCTCGGCCGCGACATGGGCGCAGTCGAGTTGGCGCGACGGGGTGCGGGTGTGTACGACGGCTATCGCGATGTTGTTCGCCGCTACGCCTTTCGCCCGTTCTGTCAACCGGTTCGGGGTCGGGATCAGGCGTTGCCAAGGTCGCTCTAGCAAACTGAACGTTGTGATCGGTCGTGGCTCACTTCCTATGTACGACCTACCGGGTGTCGAGCGCGATGTCGACCTGCTGTGGGCCTCGATAGCCGAACACGTCGACGCCGACCCGGTTCGCCTGCGTCCGGACGATCTGCACGGGCATTGGCGATCAGGAGAGTTCGTCCTCAGCCAAACCTGTGGCTTTCCACTGGTAGAAACGCTCGATCAGGTGACCGTCATTGGAGTGTTCACGACGGCAGTCGGTGTGGGGGACGGCAGCCACTATCAAAGCGTGATTATCGAGCCGGAGCGGTCATCTTCCGGGCCACTGGCCGTCAACTCTTGGGACAGCCTGTCGGGCTACGTCAGCCTCGCTCATTTTCTGGCCGTTGAGCGCCCTGAGGTGCTGGACCCTGGTCCCGTTTCAACGTTGATCACCGGTGGCCACCGACACAGCTTGGCCGCTGTTGCCTCGGGTCTCGCCTCGCGTGCGTCGATTGACGCTGTCACGTTCGACATCTTGTCCCGAACGGCACCCGACACGGTTGCTGCCGTTCGCCGGGTCGGGTCGGGCCCGACGGTGCCGTGTCTTCCCCTTGTGACAGCCAATCATGAACATCGCGCGCGGCTCTCTCACGCGATCGAGCAAGTGGTGCAGATTGAGTCACTTCAACCGGTGTTGCGGCGCTTGGCCATCACCGGTTTCAAACCGCTTGGTCGTGACGCGTACAGCGGGGTCTCGGCACTGATCACAAAAGCCCGACAGGCGGTACCGCCAAATTCGGACGATAAGCCATATCTCGGTGGTGGTGAGCTGTGGCGTATGTCACCGTGAATTTGCGGTACAGTCGTTTCGTCTTCGTGTGTGCGCTACCTGGCCGCACGTGGGTGGCGTAATCTGTAGACGTCGGCCGAATGTCCGACGACGATCCGAGGGGGATGTTCAGGAATGAATTTTAAGGACTTTGACCAGGCCCGCGGCAATGTGGGTCCTATCGAGTTAGACCACATCGAGTCATTTGCGCAGGGTCGCATTAATCGTCGTGAGTTTGTGCGCCGTGGAACCGTGCTCGGCCTAACGGTCCCGTTCATGGGCGCAATCATCTCGGCATGCGGCAGCAGCAAGGGTTCGTCGTCTGCCACGACCGCCGGCGCAGCGACCACTGCTGGCCCGGCCACCACCGCCGGTGCCGCAACCACAGCCGGTGCAGCCACGACGGCAGCTCCGGCTGCTGGCGCTATCAAGTCTGGTGGCACGCTACGGATCGCCGCACAGACTCCCGGCGGCCCCCTTGACCCGGTGGCCATGGAAAACCTGGGCAGCTACACCGTTGTCACGACTGCCTGTGAATACCTGTGCGGCCCCGGAGAAGGCGCCGAACTCGCACCCATGCTCGCCGAGAAGTGGTCATCCAACCCGGACGGCACTGTCTGGACCTTTATCCTTCGCAAGGGTGTGAAGTGGCATGACGGTTCGCCCTTCACTGCCGATGATGTCGTGGCCTCGCTCGACCGCCTAGCCGGTAGCAACTTGAAGGCATCCATCGACGCAGGTGCCTCCAGGGCAGTCGACGCTGGCACGGTTGCCGTCACGCTGAAGGCGGCCAATGGCCAGTTCCCGTACCTTGTGTCGCACTGGAACCCACAGTCGGTCATAACCCCGAAGTCGTTTGTCCTTGGCACCACGATCGACAAGGTCAAGGTCGGCACCGGCCCGTTCAAGCTCGATTCGTACGACCCGGTTACGGGTGCCACGTTCGTTCGCAACGACGACTGGTGGGGCGGCAAGCCGTTCCTCGAAAAGTTGCAGTTCATCTTCTCCGACGACATCGCCACCCAGATGAGCGGCCTCCAGGGTGGCGCAGCCGACGCACTCATTCAGTTCAACCCAACCCTTGGTGCCGCCGTTCTGGCCGACACCAAGAAGTTCACGGTCGAAACCATCCGTGGCTCCGGTCACCGCCAGTTGTGGTTCAACACCCGTGAGGGCACCTTCACCGACAAGCGCATCCGTCAGGCGTTCGCCTACGCGCTTGATCGCCCGGCGTTGATCGAAAAGGCACTGCTCGGTGCCGGTGACCTTGCCAATGACCATCCTATTGCTCCTATCTACCCGTACTTCGACAAGTCGCAGCCACAGCGCACACGCGACATTGCGAAGGCCAAGCAGCTGTTGGCCGATGCGGGCAAGACCGGTCTGAAGACCACCATGTACGTGGGCAAGTTGCAAGAGATCCCCCAGTTGGCCGTGCTCGTGCAAGCGCAGCTGTTGGAGATCGGTGTCGACGCCCAGATCGACGAAGTTGAAAACAAGGTTCACTACGACCGCTGGTGCAAGGTGTACGACTCCAAGGTTGCTCCTGAAGGCTGCGACGGCGGTGCCGAATTAGGTCTGGTCGACTACGGCAACCGCGGCACCCCCGACGTGTACCTCACCAAGGCCTACTCCACCGGTGAGTGGAACTCGGCGCACTACATTTCGGCGCCGTTCAACCAGGCAGTCAAGGACTACCAGGCATCGCTGGACAACGCCGGTCGGTCAACGGCCATCAGCAAGATCCAGGCCATCGCCACCGAAGACGTGCCGTACGCCATCCCGTACTTCCTTAACGCGAAGATGGCCTTCAGCACGAAGGTCAGCGGCATCCGTGCCACCGGCCTTGGTCACTATTACTGCGGCAAGGCGGGCTTCGTCGCCTAACGACAGCCCGACCGTTCGCTCATCGGTAAACGGCTGGGGCTTCCGCTTGGGGGCCCCAGCTGTGCTTTTCGTCTAAAGTCATTCTCAGTAGTTAAGGGTGGGGGGTAACAACGTGGGTCGATTTCTTCTTAAACGGTTGCTCTCCGCCATCGTCACGCTTTGGCTGCTGGCCACCATCGTATTCGTGCTTGTCAACGTGCTGCCGTCCAATGTCGGGCGGCAAGTGCTTGGTGGCCAGGCCAAAGAAGAACTGGTCCAGGCCTACAACAAGAAGTTAGGTACCGACAGGCCGTTGCTGGTGCAGTACGGCAAGGCCATGAAGAATCTCTCCACCCTCAGTTTCGGTGACTCCTATAAGAGCGGTGTCGCCGTTCGCAAAATCATCGGCCCGGCCATGGTGCGATCAGGCAAGCTGGCCCTGCTTGCGCTCCTCCTCACGGTGCCGCTGGCCATCGCCGGGGGTATCTACACGGCGCGGAGGCAAGACAAGCTCGCCGACCGAGCAGTGGTGGTGGCGGGCCTCGCCACATCGTCCACGCCGGAGTTCGTCACGGCGGCGATCCTGCTATCGATCTTCTGTGTCACGTGGAAGTTCGGGAAGGTTTTCGCCAACCCGCCACCAGGTGCGTCCATACTGACGCAGTTGCATTACCTCATCGTGCCGGCCGTGGCGATGGCCATCGTCTACCTCGGGTACATCGTTCGCATGGCTCGCGCCGGCGTGATCGGCGCGTTGCAGACTGACTATGCCCGAACGGCAACCATGAAGGGCCTTTCCAAGGGAACGGTGATGCGGCGCCACTTGCTGCGCAACGCCCTTGCTCCAACCATCACGGTTATCAGCGCTCAGATTGGTTACCTGTTCGGCAGCATCGTCGGGGTGGAGATCGTGTTCAACTACGCCGGGCTCGGCTCGGTGCTGCGTGACGCGGTCGGCAACAAGGACATTCCGATTCTGTCCGGCGGCGTGCTCGCAGTGGGCATCGTGTACATGGTCTCCACGCTGGCCGCCGACCTGCTCATCGCCTTTTTGAACCCGCGCATCCGTCTGGAGAGCAGCCGATGAGTCAACTCGTTACACCGCCCGCCCAAGAAGCGACCGACGCCTTGACGATTGTGGCCGGGGGCATTCCCCCGAGCGAACGAAAGCAGGCCCGCAGGGAAAACTGGCGTCTCATCCGCCGGCGGCCATCGTTCATCATCGGATCGATCATCGTGCTGTTCTGGACCGCGTGCGCCATCCTTGGCGAACGCATCACACCCCGCAGCCCGTTCAAGCCGCTGTACGGCGTGCACGAGCGCCCCGGAGCCAAGTTCCTGTTCGGCACCGACAAGACCGGCCGCGACGTGCTCTCCCGCGTCATGATGGGCTCACGCGACATCCTGAAGGTCGCCCCACTCGCGGCGGTGCTCAGCGTCATTCTCGGCGTCATTCTCGGCATGGTGATGGGCTACTTCCGCGGCTGGGTGGATCTTGTGCTCGGGCGCATCGTCGAGGCGTTCCTGGCCATTCCGGTGATTCTGCTGGGCTTCGTTGCCGTTGTGGTGCTCGGCCGATCGAACACCGTCATCATCGGCATTGTGGCCATGCTGTTTGCCCCCATCGTCGCCCGAACCGTTCGGTCGGCAGTGCTGGCCGAACGTGATCTCGA
>JAYTKG010000392.1:0-2703 GCA_043730435.1 Acidimicrobiia bacterium
GCGGGCACACCCGAACAAGCACTCGACTGCGCCTGCGGCCTCTACCTCAACGACCCCACCGGCTGGACCTGACATTCACCCAACAACTTCAGAGAGGACCACTTAGGGATGAGTAATCGCCTGCCATCGGCTTCGTTCGTTCCAGTTTCGGGTCGCCCTCAAACCAGAGCCAGTGAAGGCCACTCTGATGAGCCGGGGTACAGCAAATTGGCGTCGTACTGACCGGCGACGAAGCCGACATCTCGGCGCTCGCGGCCTATGCCCGTTGCGTCGCCTTCGAACTTATCTGAAAGCCGATGGCCCTATGCTCGGGCGATGCGTTACGAACGTGTCACCGTTGATCATCGCATCATGGGCGGTGTGCCATGCATCGTCGGTACGCGCATCCCGGTAGCGACGCTTATGTCGATGATCGCCGAAGGCATGACGACGGATGAGATCGTGACTGACTATCCGCAGATCAGCCGGGGTGATGTCCGTCAGGCGTTGCAATTCGCAGCCGAGGCACTGCGCTAATGGGAGAGGGTCGCCGGGAGCCTCCGCGTGAGGTTTCTCATCGAGCGAGGGTAGATCCAGACGAATCGTTGGCCTAACTCAGCGCATAATGTCGAGCCTCCGACAGCGTCGAGTGGGCCTTTTTGAAAGTACGAGGGTGACCTGACAACGCAATCGAGTTACGGGACTTGGTGGTTGCCGTCCGAACCCAGCCGACGGTTCGCAGGATCGATCGAATGGGGCTCACTCCGATCGCCGATCCTGGCATTGCTCGACCCACCGCACGATATGTGGGCGGGAGCCAAAACAGCTGGCGATGGCTCGACCGTCGTGGCCCCCGCCGGTGACATCGTGCCCATTCTCCATGGCCATCTGGCAGGACACGGCCCGGCAACGGCGCTCGGGTGCCGCTTTAGGGGATTCACGTTCGGTGCAACATCGGCGTATCGCCTCTCTGTCGACAAACTCGTCCTTGGATGCCAGATGGACTCGCCAAACGAGCAATTCTTTCGACGGGTCGAATTTGAGATCCCAGCCCTCGGCCCGATGCTGAGCAACAAGCCGATTCGTACGACCAAGGTTCCAAGCCGACGGTCAAGTCAAGCGAGGCTGGACGTAGACGGCGAACGCCACAGTTGGACTTCTAACGGCGTCACCGTTGCCTTGGAATGGAATTGGGAGATGAGCGAGTCATCCTCGGCAACCACTGTTTCTGTCGTGCCACGCGTCACCTTGGAGAGCAACCTGGCGCGATCTCTCGACTTCTGGATCGATGGCTGGGTCGTGCCGATGTTCACTGTCGTGGAAGTGGCTGTCGGTGCAGGAGTCCAACTTGCGTCACTGACGGCGTGGGGCGACCGAAAGCCCATCTCGGCTAAACGTTCTGAGTCGGCCAAGATCTGGATGGCAGGCATCGGCGGCGACGATCAGCAGGCCAAGAGTGACTTCGTTCTGTTCAGCGTCGCTGCCTTCAACCTGAACCCACAAGGCTTGCCGGATGTTCTCGCCAGGGCTCGTGACCTGGTTACGACCCGGGCGGCCTTCACTGGCCTGCTCCAACAAGCTCTGCATTTGCCTGAACGACCGTCGTGGAACGTCTATCTCGACCTCACCAGCGCTATCGAGGCCTACGACTCGGACAGCGAAGAGCCATCCGATATTGCGATCGAGAATTACAAGATCGCCAAGCGGGCCGCGATGGAGGCTATGAAACAGGCCCATGTGCCGAGCAAACACCGCAAGTTCGTAAAGTCAGAACTCCCGAGTCAGCCTCGCGGACCATCGCTTGAGTCGCGGCTCCGCCGTCTGGCCGGCGAAGTCGGGATACTTGAGAGTTGGGTGCTCGACCCCACCTCGATGGCCAGATTGAGAAACGACATCGCGCATGGAAACATCAGTATCGCCATGGCTTCTTTGGGACCAGCGAGGGAACAAGTCTTCGATCTGGCGCGCCGGTTGTTCCTTCGGGACCTCGGGGTCCCCTCCGCTGGTTCGTAACCGCTCGAACGAACCTTGCCGAGGATACGGTCAGTGAGGCTGAGGGCTCTGCCGGATCTGCAACCGCTGCGTCACCGGGGCATCCAACCGGCTGGCGCCTGCAGGGCGTAACCCGTTCGCGTTTGCACAGTGGCTGGTAACAAATTCGAACGAATCACAGCTGGCGTCAACCTCAGCGACCCAGTCGCCACTCGTGCCAGCTCAGCCGAATAGCGCTCAGGTGGGAAAACGACAATCTCCCGCTTGTGGCCGAGCCGACGGCGAACCGATTCGATTGGTGGCGCGAGGTCACTATCACCAGACATCACGATGGCGACGTCGAATGCATCATCGAACGCATCTTCCAAGAGCCGGACGGCAATGTTCACGTCTGTCTTCTTTTCTTCGTTCTTCGGCCAGGCGTTACCGCACGAGTTGCAGGTGACGGTCTTGGAAAGGAAGTGCCCGTAGTCGAGGCTGATGCCTCCGCGTGCCTCGAGGGCGTCAATATCTCGGGCTTGTCGCTCTGATGCGCCAGGGTCGTTTCGCACTCGGGTCGTGAAGTACCGCACAAGGCTGAGTTCCTGCCGTGGCAGAAGCAGCGAGCGACTCAACTCGACGAGGTCCAACCAGCGAGAGGTTCGGAGACCGGCCGCCTTCAGCCCGTAGTACAGGTTGTAGCCATCGATATAGATGGTGACGCGCTCGTTTGGCATGGTCGTTCGAGAGTAC
>JAYTKG010000393.1:0-6861 GCA_043730435.1 Acidimicrobiia bacterium
TTCGACGGGGCAGTAGTGATCGAGATCCCATTGAGCGGCATGGGGCGCGACGCGTTTCTCCGCAAAGTCGCGCACGACCTTGCGGAAGACTTCGTGGTCTTCGGAAAGTTCGAACGAGGTCATGGGGGAGAGTCCTCCTTGTCGGTCAGGCTGTGCGGCCCGAGCAGCATTAACGGCTCGCTCATGCGTAACTGCTGTCCGGCCGCAGCGAGCACGCGGAGTACCACGCCTGGGGCGGGGGCAGTGACGGTGTGTTCCATCTTCATGGCTTCGACGACGGCCAGAGCCTGGCCCTGCGTGACCTGTTGGCCAACGGCGACATGCACGGCCAGAAGCATCCCCGGCATCGGGCTGAGAATCGGCCCGGCGGTGGCATCGGACGACGCCCGGGATTGCCGTGCCGCAAGAACAACTCGGATCGGCCAGATCGCCCCGACCGAACCAAGCCAGACCGTTGTGCCGTCATCAGCGAGATCGAACGTGGTGGCGCGTCCGTCGTAGTGACACGTGATCTGGCCATCAGCTTCAGCGACGGCAGCGCTGGTCAATGGGTTGCCATTCAGTCCGATCAGCCAGCCGGCTTGCGTGATCTGTACCTCGATCGGTATCGGTGGTTCGGTGCCGATCTGCAGAGTGATTTTGGCCGGCACCGGGCCGCCGTGTCGCCAGCCAAGGTTGCTCAACCATGCCGAACCCCGACGTGGCTGCAGGTGGCGAATGGCCACCGCCGCGAGCGCGGCATCGGGCGCAGGAGCATGGCTGAAGTGGGAGTGGCGACTCTCGACCAATGTCGTGTCGAGCCGACCCGCCACCACGTCAGGATCGGCCAGCACGGCGCGGAGGTGGGCGATGTTGGTCGTGACACCAAGTACGGCGTAGTCGGCCAGTGCGCGGTCGAGACGGCGGATGGCGTCGCTGCGATCTGAGCCGTGGGCAATCACTTTGGCCAGCATCGGGTCGTAGTCGGCCCCTACGACGGTGCCGGTTCGCAAACCCGAATCGACCCGTACGCCGAGCGGCTCGCGCAACCCGACGACGACGCCACCGGTGGGCAGGAATCCGTTGGCCGGATCCTCGGCGTAGATGCGCGCTTCAATCGCATGACCGCTTGACATGAGCTCGTCCTGGCGGACAGGCAGGGTTTCGCCGGCAGCGATGCGCAGTTGCCACTCGACGAGATCGACGCCATAGACCAGCTCGGTCACCGGATGCTCCACCTGGAGACGGGTGTTCATCTCCATGAAATAGAACGCACCGCTACCAGTGCCGGGCACGATGAACTCGACGGTACCAGCGTTCACATAACCACACGCTTGCGCTGCGGCGATGGCCTGGCGCCCCATCTCGGTCCGCATGTCAGGCGTCACGAACGGCGACGGAGATTCCTCGATGATCTTTTGATGACGGCGCTGCAAGCTGCATTCGCGTTCGCCCAGGTGCACGACGTTGCCGTGGCTGTCGGCCACGATTTGCATCTCGATGTGTCGCGGTCGCTCGACGTAATGCTCGAGCAGCAGCGCATCGTCGCCAAAGGCACCGAGCGCTTCTCGGCGAGCCGCCGCCAACTCGCTCGGAAGCTGCGACAGTTCGTGCACGAGGCGCATGCCCTTGCCACCACCACCTGCCGACGGCTTGATCAGAATGGGAAGCTCCATTGCACCCGAAGCGTCAATCAGCTCACGATCCGAGAGACCGCGACCGTTGATACCCGGCACGACTGGCACGCCGAAGCGGGAGACCGTGAGCTTCGATTCGATCTTGTCGCCCATGGCCCGAATTGCCGAAGGAGGAGGCCCAATGAACACGATGCCGGCGGCCTCGCACGCTTGCGCGAAGTCGGCGTTCTCCGACAGGAAGCCGTGGCCCGGATGCAACGCATCCGCGCCGACGCTCAGCGCGGCCTCGATCACTCGCTCGATCGATAAGTAGCTCTCTCTCGCCGGCGCCGGACCGAGGCGGACGGCGATGTCGGCGTCGTGCACGTGGCGGGCGTTGGCGTCCGCATCGCTGTAGACCGCGGCCGAGCGGATACCGAGCGACCGAAGCGTGCGGATGACCCGCACGGCGATCTCTCCTCGATTGGCGACCAGCACAGTGTTGAACATGGTCACATCCGAAACACGCCGCGAGAAATGGGCGGAAGCGGCGTGCGGGCCACAACTTCCAACGCTAGGCCAAGGACCGTTCGGGTGTCTTTCGGTTCGATGATGCCGTCGTCCCAGAGGCGAGCGGTGGCGTAGTAGGCGTGGCCCTGTTCTTCGTACTGAGCTCGAACCGGTGCGGTGAACGCGTCTTCGTCCTGGGTAGACCACGTCTCGCCCCGAGTCTCGATCTGGTCTCTGCGCACCGTGGCGAGTACGGCCGCGGCTTGGTCGCCACCCATGACCGAAATACGGGCGTTGGGCCACATCCACAGGAAGCGAGGCGAGTAGGCGCGGCCGCACATGCTGTAGTTTCCGGCGCCGAAGGACCCCCCAATGATGACGGTCAACTTCGGCACCCGTGCACAGGCAACCGCCGTGACCATTTTGGCGCCGTGTTTGGCGATGCCGCCGGCCTCGTAGTCACGGCCCACCATGAACCCGGTGATGTTCTGCAGGAACAGCAGCGGGATCTCGCGCTGGTCGCACAGTTCGATGAAGTGGGCGCCCTTTTGCGCCGACTCGGAGAACAGCACGCCGTTGTTGGCGATGATGCCGACCTGCCGTCCCCAAATGTGGGCGAAACCGGTGACGAGCGTCGTGCCGAACTGTTCCTTGAACTCCTGGAAGCGGCTGCCATCGACGATGCGGGCGATGACCTCTCTCACGTCATAGGGCTGACGCGCATCGGCGGAGACCACGCCGTGGATTTCATCGGGTGACACGGCTGGCTCGTCAATTTCACCGACGTCTGAGGACGGATCGGGCGGCAGCGATTCCACGATCGAGCGCAAGATGGACAACGCGTGGCGGTCGTCATCGGCAAGGTGATCGACAACCCCCGATATCCGCGCGTGAAGATCGCCGCCGCCCAGATCCTCTGGCGAAACGACTTCGCCCGTGGCTGCTTTCACCAGCGGCGGACCACCGAGAAAGATAGTGCCCTGGTTGCGAACGATGACCGCCTCGTCGGCCATGGCTGGCACGTAAGCGCCACCGGCGGTGCACGAACCGAGCACGGCCGCGAGTTGAGCGATCCCTGCAGCCGACAGGCGAGCCTCGTTGTAGAAGATGCGGCCGAAGTGATCACGATCGGGGAACACCGCGTCCTGCTCGGGCAGGAAGGCGCCACCCGAATCGACCAGGTAGAGGCACGGCAGCCCATTCTCCATAGCTATCTCCTGCGCCCGCAGGTGCTTCTTCACGGTGATGGGATAGTAGGTGCCACCCTTTACCGTTGCGTCGTTGGCCACGATCATGCACAGTCGCCCAGACACCCGCCCGATGCCGACGATGATGCCCGCCGACGCGGCCTCACCGCCATACATGCCGTGCGCTGCCATAGGGGATAATTCGAGGAACGGTGAACCCGGATCAAGCAGCGCGTCGACGCGGTCCCGGGGCAAAAGCTTGCCCCGCTCGACGTGCCTGGCTCGGGAGGCGGAGGGACCGCATGCGGCCAGCGCACGGACGGAACGAAGATCGGCGACGGCCTGGTCGAGGGCAGTGCGGTTGGCAGCGAAGACTTCGGTGGCGCGGTCGCACGCCGACACCAATACGGGCCGCTCGCTGCTGAACCTAGGCTCCATTAGTAACAGCTTAGTAAAGACTAAGATGCGCATCTCGATCAGTGAGCATCTGTTGGAACAGGGCGCCGCGATGGTGGCCAGCATGAGCACCGCCGATCAGGCTCTCGACGCCCTGACTCGACGCAATCCGCAACTCGATGAGCCCATCGCCCGCGTCGCCGTCGGCGCGGTGCTCGGCCTGATCAACTCAACGCCCTAACTCGCGATGGTCGATCGCGACGCAACGGAGACCATGTTGCACGCCATGGCTATGGCTGCGCTGAAGGCATCCTGGTATTGAGGTCGCTCAAGCAGCGTGCGTGGCGGCGGGTGTGCGTTCTTGCAGTTCCCAGGGGGACCCGTACGTTGTCAGCAGATCGAGGAACGGCACCGCATCAAACGCTTCGGGACCAACGACGCCCGCTGTGTCCCAGACCTTTGTGGCCATGAGTTCGAGAGCAACGACGGGGTTGATGGCCGTTTGCCATACCACCGCTTGGTGACCGTATTCGTTCATCGTCCACGCGTTATCGACGAGGTGATAGAGGTAGACCTCGCGAGGCTCACCGATCTTGTCGAGCCCCTTCACCCACGTGCCAGCGCAGGTGAGGCCGTGCATGCGATCGCCCAGGTCGGCCGGATTCGGAAGCGACGCGGCCACCATGGATCGCGGTGTCACCATTGAACCGTTGACGTTGATGGGGGTGGTGGAATCAAAGCCGAGGGTACGAATAGATCGGAGCACTTCGATGCACTCGGCGCCCAACCCGTACTTAAACGTGACGCGGCCGCAATCGAGCCAACGCGGCATAAGCACAACTTCTTCATGTTCCACATTCACGCATTCGAGTGGACCGATACCGCCAGGAAAGTCGAACACTTCCATCTCGCTGAACGGCTCGGTTGTAAACCAGCCGCGTTCCTTTTCGTAAATGACGGGGGGAGCGAGACACTCTTCGATCATCGTCCAGATTGAGAACGTCGGAGCGAAGTCGTACCCGTCGATGGAGATGTTGGAGCCGTCTCGAACCCCAATCTCATCGATGCGAGAAAAGAGGTGGTCGGACGCGTAGCGGGCGAACACATCGGACAGCCCCGGCTCGATGCCCATCGCACACAAGGCGAGCAAGCCAGCGTTCTTCCATTGGTCATGCACGGCAAACTGTTCATCTCCGAGCTTCACGCCGCAAAGTTCGGTCGGTCGTTCGGGATGAAGATGGGAGGGGTGCATCGCCATGTCGAGATAATGGCAGCGGGCCTCAAACGCAGCGTCGAAGATGGGGACGTTGAAGCGCGTGTCGCACGCGTTCACCATGACGGTCGCTCCCCACGATCGCGCTAACGCCAAGATGGCCTCCTTGCTTGAAGCATCAACGCTGGTGCCGGTGACGCGTGGGTCGTGGCAGCGGCGGGCGGCCGTCTCGGCTCGGTCTGGGTGGATGTCGGCCAGGAGCAAGGCTTCGAAGAACGGACGGCGAGCGGCAATGGATGCGAGCGCGGAACCCACACCGCCGGAACCGAGGACGAGGATTCTCATGAGAAGAAGCATACCGCCAACTGACGCGTCAGTCAGTTCGGACGCCTTGACTGCTTTACGTTACGTACAGTTTGTCCTCAACTTCAACACCATTTCAGTGCGGAAATTGCTAATCTGGCGGCGTGGTTGGCACTCCGTTCGGAGTGCCACGGGAGACCCGTGTAGGGAAAGGCAGCAGTTGTGGCTATTGGTACCGTGAAGTGGTTTAACAATGAGAAGGGCTTTGGTTTCATTGCTCGCGATGGTGGAACCGACGTTTTCGTTCATCACTCGGCCATACAGATGAATGGCTATCGCACGTTGGTCGAGGGCCAACGGGTGGAGTTTGACGTCGTGCCGGGCGACAAGGGCGAACAAGCCCGAGACGTTCGCCCCGCCTAAGGGGCTTGGCCTGCAGCGCTAGGTCGCTAGGTCGCCAGGTCGCCACGGGGCAATACCGCCGAAATCGGCGGTCCCACCTACACTGAGTGTGACGGTGCTGGCTCAGCCGCACCCTCCCACTCTTTCTTATGACGACAACATTCGCCGATCTCGGCGTACCGGAACCCCTTGTTGCGGCCCTGGCCGCCAGTGGCATTCACGCGCCCTTTGCCGTGCAACTCCTCACCATCAAAGACGGCATGGCCGGACGCGACGTGTGCGGCAAAGCCAAGACGGGAGCAGGTAAAACGCTCGCGTTCGGGCTTCCAGTGCTGGCGCTCACACCCAAGGCCGTCCCCAACCGGCCGCACAGCCTCATCATGGTGCCCACGCGCGAACTGGCCCTGCAGGTCACCGAAGTACTCGAGCCGTTGGCCAAAGCCGTCGACCGAACAGTGATTGCGGTCTACGGCGGGGCCAAGGTAGAGAAGCAAACCGACGCCATCGACAAAGGTGTCGACATCATCGTTGCTACGCCCGGCCGCCTGATCGACCTCGTCGATCGCAAGGCAGTGTCGTTGGCCGACATCACCATGGTGGTGCTCGACGAGGCTGACCGCATGGTCGACATGGGCTTCCTGCCGCAGGTGGAATGGCTGCTGCGTCACATCGAGGGCGAGCATCAGACGTTGCTGTTCTCGGCCACACTCGACGGCGCCATCGACCACGTTGTGCGCACCTACTTGCGGGACCCGGTGAAGCACGAAGTTGCATCCGAAACCATCACGGTCGAGAACATGACCCATCGTTTCCTCATGGTGCACGAGATGTACAAAGTGAAGATGCTCGGCGCCATTGCCAGCCATCACCCTCGAACCTTGGCCTTCGTGAAATCGAAGCGTGGCGCCGACCAGATCGCGGCCGCACTGGTGAAGGAAGGTGTGAAGGCTTCGGCTCTGCACGGCGACATGCAGCAGCGCTACCGAGAGAAGGCCATCGAAGACTTCACCGACGGAAAGCTTTCGGTGTTGGTCGCCACCGATGTTGCCGCCCGCGGGCTTGATATCGACGAGATCGGGGTGGTGGTGCACTACGACCCGCCGGCTGATTCGAAGGATTACCTGCATCGCTCGGGCCGCACCGCTCGGGCCGGAACAAGTGGCGTGGTGGTCACGCTGGCGCTCTGGAACGAAGAGCTCGAAGTTCGTCGTTTGCAAAAGCGACTGGCCCTCAATGTGCCGATCGTGCAGATGTT
>JAYTKG010000394.1:0-3876 GCA_043730435.1 Acidimicrobiia bacterium
AGACCGTTGCGAGTCAAGCTGCCCCGGCACGGTGAGGTGATCGACAAAGTAGCGGTAGCCCTTGTCGGTGGGCACACGACCGGCCGACGTGTGGGGCTGCTGCAGGAAACCTTCCTGCTCGAGCACGGCCATCTCGTTGCGGATGGTGGCCGACGACACGTTGACGCCCTGGGCGCGGACAACATGATTAGAGCCGACCGGTTGGGCCGTCTCGATGTACTCCCGGACCACCGCCCGAAGAATCGCTGTTTTGCGTTCGTCCAGCATCACGCCGCTCATTCCTAGTGTTAGCAGTCGAGTCTACCGACTGCTAACCCTTTCCGGTGACGACGGCGTACCGGCGCAGCGCTTCCTCCCGCTCAACGGCGTGATCGACCATCGGACCGACATAGCCAAGCGGCAGCCCTCGCTTCGACATCCAGGGCGCGTGGATCTCACGATCGGAAACCTCGGCAAGCTCGGGCACGTACTTGCGGATGTAGGCGCCGGCCGGGTCGAATCGCTCGCTCTGGCTGATGGGGTTGAACACCCGGAAGTACGGTGCGGCGTCGGTTCCCGTTCCGGCGGCCCACTGCCACCCGTGGTTGTTCGACGCTATGTCGCCGTCAAGCAGATATTGCATAAAGTGCTTTGCCCCCCACTGCCAGGGCAAATGCAGGTCTTTGACCAGGAAGCTGGCCACGATCATGCGGAGGCGGTTGTGCATGAACCCGATGTCACGAAGCTGGCGCATACCGGCGTCAATGATGGGGTAACCGGTCTGGCCGTCGCACCACCGTTGGAATCGTTGCTTGGCCGCAACGTCGGTGTCGACCGGCATGTCGGCCATCTTCGGCTGCAAATTGCTCCATGCTGTGTGGGGCTTTCGCCAGAGCACATCGGCGTAAAAGTCCCGCCACGCCAACTCGCTACGGAAGACCTCATGCGCTTTCAAAGATCCGAGTTCGACCAGCACTTGACGGGGGTGAATGGTTCCGAAACGCAGGTGCGGGCTAAGGCGGCTAGTCCCCGCGATCGAAGGTGTGTCGCGTTGCGTGTCATAACGGTCGAGCGCTTCGGCGACAAACGTCTCAAACCGGAGGTGCGCAGCCTCTTCTCCGGCAGTTCCGTCAGGGACTTCCCATGCGAGGTCGTTCGGGTAGCCGAGGCTCTCGACATCGGGGGCACCCAGCCACTCGACGTTCGGGGCGGCCAGCGGCGCCGACCAACCGTTGCGAAGCCATACTCGCGAGAACGGCGTGAATACGGCGTATGGATTGCCGTCGTCCTTCACGACCGTTCCGGGTGCAACCGCGTAGTTGGATCCGACGGGAACGAGGTGTCGACCGTCGGCTTGCAGCGCTGCGGCGACGGCTTCATCTCGACGGACGCCGAACGGCGAATGATCATCGGTGACATAGATGTCCCGGGCGCCAACCTCGGCTGCAACCTGGCCGACAATCTTTCGGGGATCGCCGTAACGAACTACCAGTCGCCCGCCCATTGACGCGCCGAGCGCTCGAAGCGCTGCCACCAGAAATGCTGCTCGGGGAGCACCCGATCGATCCCAGAGCGCCGGATCAATCACATACAGGGGAACGACTGCGCCTTCGGCTGCTGCGGTGCAGAGGGCCGGATGATCGGAGAGGCGGAGATCTCGACGAAACCAAAGAACGGATGGCACCTCACCAGATTGGCTGTTAAAGCCTCCGCCCAGCGAACCGGACGGAGGCCAGCTGGCGGTGAGGCCAGGTCAGCGTGCTGCTCAGCATCCCTTAGACATCGGCCACCACCCGGACGAATGTCGTAATCGCGACGACGAACAACACCAGCGTCACTTGAATAAGGACGAGCAGACCCAAAAATCGCTTCAGGCTGCCGGTTTCTCTGTCAATAGGGGGCAACTGATCTTTCATATCCTCACCTCCGTTGATCTACGTACTACGTAGGCAATACTACCTAGTATTACATTTTAAAGTCAAGGATCTACGGACTATGGCCTAAGGCACCCGTGTTGCGCTATAGTTACGGCATTGAACTATCCACGCCGCGACGCCCGAACGACCTGGCGTTGCCCCAAGGGAGGCCCACGCATGTCCGTAACTGAGCACCGCACCGCATCAAACCCCGCCGCAACGAAGCTGCGCAATGGCACGTTCTCGGTTGACGACCGAGACATGAAGCGGCTCGAAGCTCTGGCCAAGGCCAAAGGAAACACCGTCTCCGGCATGCTCCGTGAGGCCGTGGCCGACTATCTCACCCGCCAGGTCGGCAACCTGGAAGATCTCGACAACCAGATCTTGGCCATCCAAGAGGCCGAAACCAAGCTCAACGAGTTGTACGCAGGCATTCGCACCACGCAGTAACCCGCCGCACAGAAACGAGGAGCCATTGTGAGTAGTCCTGACGGAGAACGACAGGCGGTTGCCGCAGCATGTGCAGCCGCCGAACGTCACGGCATCATCGTCGATGCCGACCAACTCACAGAGGCCGTTCGCCTCTTCCCTCTCGCTCTGGCGACACTCGATTTCGCCTACGCCGCATCCAAGCTGGTGCATGACATTGCGGTCATGTCCACCGAGGATCACAACGCTGCGCCAGTCGCACTCGCTGCCCTCACCACGCTGTGCGGCATGGTGATGGATGACGTACACATCCACCACCTCGAAGTCGCCATTGAGGACGCCCGTCAGTTGCTCTCAAAGCTCACGCCGTCGGTGTTGACGACGAGCGTCGAAACCTACGAGGAAATACGTGAAGCCCTACGCGAACAAGGCCACGTCGGCATCTTTATCGTGCTCGCTCGAGGACTACGCCCCGCAAGCTAACCGCCGCTTTTTCTTCGCCGGTCGGCAGTGGGACGCAGTGCGTAGGCGACCGCTTCAGCGAACCCGTGCTCGTCGACGTCGCCGACGACGTGATCCGCTACTGCCTTGACGGCGTCGGTGGCATTGCCCATCGCGATAGGCAAACCCACCACGCCAAGAACTCCAATATCGTTGTCGCCGTCGCCGATCATCGCGGTCTCAGACAGATCCAGACCGTAGTGCCGAGCCAACGTCAGAGCTGCGCTCGCCTTCGAAATGCCATGGGCCGTCACGCTCGTGAAACACGCCTGCGGCAAATCAGGATGGCGAGCGACACTCACCTCCAGAAGTTGATCGGCCCTGATAGCAGCCTCATAGGGCGGCCAAATGTCCCACGGCACGATCCATTGAACACGGACCACAGGACTGTCGATCGTAAGAAGATCCGACACCACGACAGTCGACAAGCCAATAGCGTCCTCATGTGCAAGCGTCAACGCAGTGTGCCGCTCGACGAAGCACTCCGTTGCCGTGTACACCTCGAACGCCAACCCGCTGCTGCGCGCCATGTCCACCTGAGCTCTGTAGCTCTCCTTCGGGAACTCCGTCACCCGCACGACCCGGCCGTTTGGGTGGGCCACCACGGCGCCGGACTGAAAGATGTGAGGTTCGTGCGGCGAGACCTTGCGCGCATAAGTCACGGCGGTGCCTGAGCACGGTCGGCCGGTGCACAGCGCAAGGTGGACGCCGCGCCGGCGAGCTTCGGCGAGGGCCAGCCACGTGCTTTCCGCGATCACGGCGTTCGTACCCACAAGCGTTCCGTCGATGTCGATCAAGATGAGGGCGATGTCACCCAGCGCCCTAGAGGAATCCGTCACAAGACCCAGTCAATCACGATGACTCCACCGAGAACGAACCTTCATTTCTCAGCCGATCCCTGTGACTGCGAGTGGCATGTTTGTGCTGGTACGTGACGGTTTTCTTGACGATAAAGTAGTGGCGAACACCTGTTCCAAACTGGTACAATGAGTCCTATGGAACGCCTTGCTCGGCTACACGGATTGCTGGACGAAATCCATGCCGAAACAGT
>JAYTKG010000395.1:0-6317 GCA_043730435.1 Acidimicrobiia bacterium
CACGTGATGCCGAGGTCAGCCAACTGTTCAGCGGACGCAATCGGATTCGGGTTCTCACTCTCCAAGGCGAGGACCGCCTTGGAGAGTGCCGGGCGTTCGTATGGCGCATCCGTCTCGTCACCGACCAGCACGACGTCACCCTCAAAGCCGTGGTCCCGTAGCCCGAGCGCAACCCGCGCACCACAGTCTCCCGTCCCGACGACAACGACTCGTTGCACGGCGCTGTCCGACCTCGGGCTTGTCATGAGGCAAGATTACCGTCAGCCGATCTCGCTGATCTGCACTGGGCGACCTTCGGTGAGCGACTTGATCGCGGCCAGGCCGATCACCAGGGGAGCGCGGCCATCAGCGGTACCGACGACCGAGGGTGAACCGTGGGCGACCATGTTCACAAACGCGGCCCACTCGTTCACGTAGCTGGGGATGTACCGGTCAAGGAAGAAGAACGGCAGCAACTCGCTGGTGGAACCACTGGCGTCACGCTTGATGCCGGTGTGCGCTAGCGGGTTCTCGCTGGCCGCCATGCCCTTGGAGCCGAGCACTTCAACCCGCTGGTCATAGCCGTAGACAGCTTGGCGACTGTTGTCGATCACGGTCAGCGCACCGTTGGCATGGCGAAGGGTCACCACCGCTACATCCACGTCACCACTGTCGGGTCCGAACGCGGTGGCGATCTCAGGGGTAATGCGCACTGCGGCCTGGGCGTACACCTCAACGACTTCGCTGCCGACCACGAAACGGGCCATGTCGAAGTCGTGAATCATCATGTCGAGGAACAAACCACCCGACACCTTCACGTACGCGAGCGGCGGAGGAGCGGGGTCGCGTGACGTGATCTTGGTGATGTACACGTCGCCCAACTCGCCGCTGGCAACTGCTGCCGCAACAGACGCGTGGGCCGGGTCGAAGCGTCGGTTGAAACCGATCTGAATCGGCACGCCGGCCTTGTCCACCTCGGCGACGGCCGCGTCGACCGTAGCCAGGTCGAGCGACACGGGCTTTTCGCAGAAGATCGCCTTGCCCGCGTGCGCGCACAGGATCATGAGGTCGGCATGGGTGTCCGTCGACGTGCAGATCGCAACCGCATCAACGTCGGGCGAGTTGATGAGCTCCTCGGCACTGGCAGCCACCGGCACGCCAAGCTCGGCCGCAACTGCGGCGGACGCCTCAGGGAATGCGTCAAACACCATGGCCACGCTGGCGCCATGGGTGCGTCGCTCGATGAGGTCGGCGTGCATTTTGCCGATGCGGCCGCAGCCGAGAATGCCGATACGAACGTTGGTGGTCATGATGCTCCTTGAGTGGTGAGAACTAGTGGAAAACGATGACGCGGTGGCCGATGCGCATCAGGCGGCTTTCGGCCTGATAACGCACGGCGCGACAAGACTTGGCGTTCGACGTCGCGGCCGACCGTGGCCAGCTCGGGCGATGTGAGCGCATGGCCAACCCGCACGACGTCCTGCTCGGCAATGAGGTCCCGAAGACGGCCCTCCTGCTCGGTCTTGTTGTCCTTGGTGACCGGCAGATGCACACCAGCAGCGATCGGGTTGAGTTGCTGTTCGATGAGGAACACATCGGCGATGGGGGACTCGAAGCGGGTGCGTTGGCAGAAGGTACGGGTGATTTGGTCGTCGAACTGGGCGCTCTCCAAGATGTTGCCCTGCGCGGCCATGATGCCAGCGGCGAACGAGAACACGATGCCGGGCTGATCGGGGCAGCGAACGGTGATGATGTAGGTGTGAAGGGGTGTGGACATGAGTCTCGCTCGGCCGGGGTGGCCGTCATGATAGGACATAATGTCATGACCTGGCACTGGTCAGTCGTAGAGGCGTGGCCTTTGCGACGAGCAACGCGTGCCCACGTCGTCTCGGGAGGTTGGAACGAATGAACTCGCACGCTGGCGTGAGGGTAGGCATCGTCGGCGTGAGTTGGTGGGCCGACGCAATGTATTTACCGTCGCTCGCCGATCATCCGATCGGTCGGGTCACGGCTTTGTGCGGCCGTGACATGGATCGCACCCGTAAAGCTGCCGATCGCTGGGGCGTTGCTCATGCCTTCGACAACTGGCGGACCATGATCCACTCCGGCGAGATCGACGCCGTCATCGTGGCCTCCACCAACGAGACGCACTACGACATCACCATGACCGCTCTCGAGCAGGGCTTGCCGGTGCTCTGCGAGAAGCCCATTGCGCTCACGGCGGACGAGGCCACTCGAATGGCGGCCGCTGCGGTCAAGGCCGGTGTCGTCACGATGGTGCCGTTCACGTACCGCTACATGCCGACCAACCAATACATCAAGCATCTCATCGACAACGGTTACATCGGGCAGCCGTACTCGTTGAACATGCGCTACTTCTCCGGGTTCGCTCGTGATTCGGCGTACGCATGGCGATTCGACACCGAGAAAGCCGGGTCCGGCATCATTGGTGACCTCGGCACGCATTGGTTGGATATGGCGCGCTGGTTCCTCGGCGAGGTCACGTCCATCAGCGCGTCGGTCGAGCATTTTGTGCCCCGCGCGCCCAGGCCGGATGGCAGTAGTTACGACCAAGCCGAGGATTCGGCGCTTATCTCAGCCCGCTTTGCGAACGGAGCGATGGCCAGCCTGCAGACCAGCGCTGTCTGCTGGGAGGGTGCAGGTTTTGGGCAGGTGCACGCGCTTGACCTCCACGGTTCGGATGGCACGTTGCACGCCTACAACGATTGGGACCGAAGGCAAGAACTCACCGGTCTAAAGAACGGCGAACCCGGCCCGGCGGGGGCTCTGACCATCCCCGACGAGTTCTGGCGCAGCAGTCCGCGCGATGTCGTCCACGACACGTACCGCCACATCTTCCGCCGCACCGAAGTCATGACTCGTGACTGGGTATCGGCCATCGCGGAAGGCCGTACGGTAGAACCCGATCTGGCCACGGGCGCTCGCATACAGCAGTTGGTCGCCGCCGCGATGGCCAGCGTTGCCGACAATGGTCGTTGGCAGCCAACTCCGGTAACGCTCCCTTCCTGATCGAAACGACGGTCGCAATCGCCACTTTGTCAGGATGTAAGGACATACGGTTGACGAGCTGCTCGTGACGGCCGTAGCGTTCCACCTGCCATGACCGATTCTGTCTTCGACACGCTCCGAGAAACTCGCGCTCACGACCCGCACGCCGTGGTTCGTGCGGCGGCGACGCGACGCCGGCGGCCACTGTTGGCGTCCGACGGTCGCCTGATGTTGGTGGCAGCCGATCACGCAGCACGCGGTGCGCTCGCAGTGGGCGGGCGCAGTGGCGTGATGGGCGACCGTTACGAACTGCTTCAGCGCGTGGTTACGGCGCTCGAGCGTCCGGGTGTTGACGGCGTGCTCGGCACCGCCGACATTCTCGAAGATCTGCTACTGCTTGGCGCCCTCGATGACAAGGTCGTTATCGGTTCCATGAACCGCGGCGGCTTGCTCGGCGCGTCGTTCGAGATGGATGACCGCTTCACCGGCTACGACGCCACCACTATTGCGGCGATGGGTTTCGACGGCGGCAAAATGCTCACCCGCATCGATCTGAAAGATGCGGGCACCGACGCCACGCTGGAGAGTTGTGCGCACGCCATCGACGACCTCACCGACCACGGAGTAATGGCCATGGTCGAACCCTTCATGTCCTCGCGGGTCGACGGGAAGATCAAGAACGATCTCTCCGCTGAAGCCGTCATCCTGTCGATCGGTGTTACCCAGGGCCTCGGACGCAGCAGCCGCCATACGTGGATGAAGCTGCCGGTGGTCGACGATATGGAACGGGTCATGCGTTCCACCACCTTGCCCACGCTGTTGTTGGGCGGCGATCCGACCGGTCCCGCCCACGAGACCTACGCCCGATGGGAAAAGGCGCTTGCCGCCCCCGGCGTGCGCGGACTCATCGTTGGCCGCTCACTTCTTTATCCTGCCGACCACGACGTGGCGGCCGCGGTTGACCTGGCCGTTGCCATGGTGCACGCACCGACCACTACCCCTTAGGAGCATCATGCGAACTATCGAACACTTCATCGGGGGATCATCCACCGCCGGCAACTCCACCCGCTCAAGCGTGGTGTGGAACCCGGCCACGGGCGCCCAGCAGGCCAGCGTGCTGCTGGCCGAAGTGAGCGACGTTGACCGAGCCGTCGCCGCAGCCCTCGCCGCATCCGACGACTGGGCCGACAGCTCGCTCAGCCGCCGCACCAAGATCCTGTTTGCCTTCCGCGAGATCGTGAACGCCCGCATGGACGAACTGGCCGGCATCATCTCCGATGAGCACGGCAAGGTGCTGTCCGATGCCAAAGGAGAAGTGCAGCGTGGCCTCGAAGTGGTGGAGTTTGCGTGCGGTATCCCGACGCTTCTGAAGGGTGGCTACTCCGACCAGGTGTCCACCGATGTCGACAGCTACACGTTTCGCCAGCCGCTCGGTGTTGTAGCCGGTATTACGCCGTTCAACTTCCCGGCCATGGTGCCCATGTGGATGTACCCGGTGGCCATCGCATGCGGCAACACCTTCGTGCTGAAGCCGTCCGAGCGGGACCCATCTGTCTCGAACGTCATGGCCGAGATCTGGGCAGAAGCCGGTCTGCCCGCCGGCGTGTTCAACGTGGTGCACGGTGACAAGACCGCGGTCGACGCCCTGCTCGATCACAAAGACGTGGCCGCCATCTCCTTCGTTGGTTCCACCCCCATCGCCAAGTACATCTACGAGCGTGGCACGGCCAACGGCAAGCGGGTGCAGGCACTCGGTGGCGCCAAGAACCATGCCATCGTCATGCCCGACGCCGACTTCGACTTCGCGTCCGACCACCTGTCGGCCGCCGCGTTCGGTTCGGCCGGCGAGCGTTGCATGGCCATCTCGGCCGCGGTCACCGTTGGCTCGGCTGGCGACACGCTCATGGAGTTTGTCGAAAAGAAGGCCCGTGCGGTGCGGGTCGGTTCGGGTCGAGACAGCGCCAGCGAAATGGGTCCGGTCGTCACGCCCCAGGCCCGGGACCGCATCGTCGATCTGATCGGCCGCGGTGAGTCACAGGGCGCCAAGGTTGCCGTCGACGGTCGTGGCCTCGTGGTAGCCGGCTTTGAAGACGGTTTCTTTGTGGGGCCGACGGTGATGGACCACGTCACCGTCGACATGGACTCCTACACCAACGAAATCTTTGGTCCCGTGCTTTCCGTGATGCGGGCGGGAACGGTAAAAGAGGCCATCGATGTCATCAACGCCAACCCGTACGGCAACGGCACTGCCATCTTTACCAACAGCGGGGGAGCAGCCCGCCAATTCCCCCGCGGTGTAAAGGTCGGCATGATCGGCATCAACGTGCCGGTGCCCGTGCCCATGGCGTTCTACTCGTTCGGTGGTTGGAAGGACTCGCTCTTCGGCGAGCACCACGTGCACGGCCCCGACGGTGTCGGCTTCTACACCCGCGGCAAAGTCGTCACCTCCCGCTGGCCCAACTCCGGCGACGCCATCGGCGCGTCCTTAGACATGCCTACCGCGAAATAGCCTCGCTTGTTGCGCTCCGGCTCGTTCCTCGCCAACTGATTTGCTTCGCTTGGTCGCTACCGCTCCTTTTCGCTCAGCGCCCGCTCCACTGCGCTCGGACTCGCTTTGCTCGGACAATGCTGCAAGCCGATTGGACACTTCGACAATCTCGCTTGGTCGCTCTAACGTCTCGCAGATGACACAGATGAATGTGCTGGGTGAGACGCTGCAGTCGTGTTCGATGGATCCGCTGACCGGTTACTACCGGACGGGGTGCTGTGAGAACCATGGTGACGACCCGGGCATGCATATTGTCTGCGTGGTCATGACCGATGAGTTTCTGGCGTTCAGCAAGTCGGTCGGCAATGACCTCAGTACGCCCATGCCCGACTACGGATTCGCTGGTCTCAAGGCCGGTGACCAGTGGTGCCTTTGCGCAATGCGCTGGCAGCAAGCCTTCGAGGCCGGCATGGCTCCGCAGGTGCGCTTGGGGTCGACACATATATCGGCCCTGGAGTATTCCTCGTTGGCCGATCTTCGCTCGGTTGCCATCGACGCCTGAACGACTCGCCGAACACGTCGGCAACAAGGGGTTTCACCGGCCATTCATTCCCATGTGTCTTGAGTCACCCCTACCCTGTGGTAACGTCGCAAGAGCGGTCAAGCTGACCGTTCCTATCGGCGAGCGATCGAGGGGCAGCAGGGGCATTCTTCGCTTTAGCGAAATCATGCATCCTGACTCCCCAAGAGGGGGCGAACCGGATGGTAAGAAAGGTGACACATTCCATGATGAACAGAAAAGTATTGGCAGCAGCGTTGCCGTTGATGCTGATCGCTGGGG
>JAYTKG010000396.1:0-10198 GCA_043730435.1 Acidimicrobiia bacterium
GAAGCCAGGATGATCCGTGGCTCGGCGACAACTTTCAGGCCGTTCTCTCGTAGCGCTGGGATCTTGAAGGTGTCGAGGTCGTTGATAATCGCTGGCGTCAGTTGTTGGTTTGTCCACTTCGCTTCGGCAACCACAGTCACTCGGCCGCGCTGTGAACCGACTGCGTCGATTTCCTCTGTGCTGCGTTCTTTGGTTCGTCGGAACTCGTTTGTGGAGTTGCCCCACCAATTACCCCACTTTGTCGCCAACTCGGCCCGATTCGAACGCAACCATTCCAGCATCCAGGTTTCGAACACGGCTGCGACGTGGTCTGCCAACGCGGGGCTAATTTCGGAGTCAAACAGTTGCTCTGAGAGGAGGCCGGCATCGAGGTCGGTTTGGAATGGAAACACAAACCGGAACCAGAATCGAAGAAAGTCGTCATCGAGTTGCCACTGGCCCGACCTTGACGCTGGCGCGGCACCGAACGGCTCCCTTCTCGATACAAGTTTCAGGTCGACGAGAGTTGCAAGGTATCGGGAGACGGCGTTCGTGGTGGTGCTCAATGGCTGGGCGATCTCGTTGAGAGCCTTGGCGCCGGTGGCCAGTTGTTCGAGGATGGCGAAGTAGACGCGAGGTTCGCGAAGCTCCTGCTCCACGATGACGCGGCCCTCGTTCCACAGTGGCGAATCGCGATCAAGGATGTTGCGGCTGACCGCTGTTCGCAGAGGCCCTGCAGTGAGCCGCCCCAGATACATGGGCATACCGCCGGAGATCGCGAATCGTTCGAACGCATCGAACTGATCGAAGCCAACGAGAAACGACGCTGAATCGGCAAACGTAAGCGGCCGAACCTGAAAGCGCTGCAACCGGCCGTGCATCGGGTTGGCCTCAATGAACAGTGACTCCATCTGGCCGACGTGCGAACCGCACAGGATCAACTTGATCTGCGATTGGTCTTGTTCCTCCTCAATCGCCGCTTGGATCGCGCTGAGTTCTCGGCGCGCTGCGGCCGACGTCGGCGACAGCACCCAGGGGAACTCGTCGATGACGACGAGGAGCGGATGATCCCGCCCGAGTCGGTACAGAATGCGAAAGAGCGTCGCGACGTCGGGGATCTGTGGTTTTACGCCGAGGTAAGGCTCGAGATCGGAGGCGAATCGAGCAAGCTGAGACCGCGCTGGCAGTTGCTCGGCAACGAGTATCAACGCGAGCTTGCCGTGGGCGAACCGACGGAAAAGCCACGACTTCCCCACTCGTCGTCGCCCCAGTATTGCGAGCGGCTCTCGATCGCTACCGTTCCACCACTGAGCGATTCGCTCGAGTTCTGCCGTGCGGTTTCTGAACTCGTCTACCAAAGCCCAATCATATTCGAGTTCTTTCATTGGATTAGTATAATCACACGTATGCAAACTGTCCGTAGGTTAATCGGCAAGTGTTGGGCTGGCGACGAATTGTGATAGGCAGTACCTCGTGGCTTTGACCGTTCTCACCAAGTCTGGCCTCACCAAGTCTGGCCAATCGATCGAACCGGCCTCCGGCACAGGTGGCGACCAAGCCTTGAGCGAGCGCGTCGACGCCCTCGCCGCGTATTTTGTGGAGGGCGGACAGGTGGTGCCGGGGTTGACGCTCACGGCACAGGGTCGGGGCCGCTCGTGGTGGTGGCCGTTGCCAACGGCGGCTGATCGCGATCTCGTGCGCTCAATCGTTGTTGACCCTTCGCCCGAAGGGCATCGACAGGCGGCAGATGCCCTGGCCCTGGTTGTCGATCGGCGTATGCGTGCACAGCTGAACGGCATGAGCTTGGTGGTCAACAAAGGTGGGCGGCGCACCGTTTCGGACGCTTGGTTGCATGCGCTCACGACCGCGGACCCGCACTTGCCGGCCACGCTCGACGCGGCCAAGGTCAGTGCGTTTGCCGACACTGTTGCCGCCTGGATTCGCGCCGGTGCCGCGTCGCAGACCCGCACGCGCGTGGTACTGCGGTTAAGCGAACCAACCGCCGAAGCAGATGGTTGGCGGTTGGATGTGCTGGTGCAGGACACCGACGAGCCGAGTCTGATCGTGGATGCAGCACAGCTTTGGGATGCCGACTCGCCCTTCCCCGCAGGTGCGGTTGCAGAACTGCTGCACGGCCTTGGCCGAGTCGCTCGTCTCGCCCCGGAGCTATCCGGACTGCTTGACACTGCCCGACCATCGGGCATCGATCTGACAACCGACGCGGTGATCGCCTTCGTTCGGGACCGCGTTGCGGTGTTGACCGACGCAGGTATTGGGCTCAACCTGCCTGGGTGGTGGTCCCAGCGTCAACGTGTGCGTTTGCGAGCGAAGGCCACGTCGAAACGGTCGTCGGGAACCGCTGTGTCGGGCGGCAATTCGGGCTTCGGGTTCGATCAAATGGTGTCGTTCACATGGGAGGCGGCGCTCGGCGACACGAAGCTCACGGCGAGAGACTTGCATGAGTTGGAACGCGCCGCGGCGACCAAACAGCGCCTAGTCCGAGTGCGGGGCGAATGGGTCGAGCTCGATCAATCGGAGCTGGCCGCCATCATCGACACCGTGGGCAGCAAGGGGCAGGCAACGGCGGCCGAGTTCATGCGCACCGCGCTCGGGTTGCCCGGCATCGATCTTCCAGCCGACATTGGCGACGCCGATGTCACCGCCAACGGGTGGCTCGGCGAACTACTCGATGGTGCCCTACACGCGACGGTCGCGCCGATCACCAACCCGCCCGGTTTCACTGGTCAACTTCGCCCGTATCAGCAGCGGGGCACCGGTTGGCTGACGTTTCTGGGCCGCCTCGGGCTCGGGGCGTGTCTGGCCGACGACATGGGGTTGGGCAAGACAGCGCAGCTCATCGCCACCCTGCTGTCTGATCCCATCGACGGGCCAACGTTGGTCGTCTGCCCGGTTTCCGTCCTCGGTAACTGGCAGCGCGAACTGGAGCGCTTCGCGCCAAGCCTGCGGGTGAAGGTGCATCACGGCCCGGATCGGCTGCGGACTGAGGAACGGATCATGGCGTCGCGCTCTGACGCCGATGTCGTGCTGACGACCTACTCCCTCGTCGCGCGTGACCTGGCGCTGCTCCAGGTTGTTCCGTGGGGCCGGTTGGTGCTGGACGAAGCGCAACAGGTGAAGAATCCCGGCACTGCCCAGACCAAAGCTATCCGTCAGCTCACGGCCAGCCGACGCATCGCCCTGACCGGCACACCGGTCGAGAACCGGCTCGGCGAACTTTGGTCGCTCATGCACGTCTTAAACCCCGGTTTGCTCGGCACGCAAACCGAATTCAAACGCCGCTTCGCGACCCCGATTGAGACTGACCACGACGCCGGCGCGACTGCGCTTTTGCGGCGGATTACCGGCCCGTTTGTGTTGCGACGCCTGAAGACCGACCGAACCATCATCAACGATCTTCCGGACAAGATTGAACTCACGGAGCAATGTCCGCTGACCCGTGAGCAGGCAACCCTGTATCGGGCCGTGGTGGACGATCTGCTGCGCAAGGCCGACGAATCCGAAGGCATCGAGCGTCGCGGGTTGGTGCTGGCGGGCATTGGCAAGCTCAAGCAAGTGTGCAATCACCCCGCCCATTTCGCCCGCGATGGCTCGGCGTTGTCTGGCCGATCGGGCAAACTCAACCGCGTCGAAGAGCTGCTGGACGAGATCATCTCGGCGGGCGACAATGTGCTCTTGTTCACCCAGTTTGCTGAATGGGGCGACCTTCTCGTACCCCATTTCACTGCCCGCTACGGGCAGGCGCCACTGTGGTTGCACGGCGGCGTGACTCGCAAGAAACGCGATGCGATGGTCGAACAGTTTCAGTCGGCCGACGGTCCAAACATGTTCTTGCTCTCGATCAAGGCCGGTGGTACCGGCCTGAACCTGACCGCCGCTGGCCACGTGATTCACCTCGACCGCTGGTGGAACCCGGCAGTCGAGGACCAGGCGACCGACCGAGCCTATCGCATCGGACAAAAGCGCACGGTGCTGGTCCACAAGCTGGTGTCGTCGGGCACTATCGAGGAACGTATCGATGCCATGATCACCGCAAAACGCGCTCTTGCCGAGTCAGTTGTCGGCACTGGCGAGGGGTGGATCACCGAACTTTCCACCGATCAACTGCGTGACGTGATCGCGTTGCGTTCGACTGACATTGATGAGGATGTCTGATGCCGTTCGACAACTCGTGGCAGCGCTTCCCGGCGTCGAAACCACTGCAGGCCGAAGGCGGCATCGCCACTACCAAGGCGCGCGGGGCCATGGCCGACACATGGTGGTCGAAACGGTTCGTCACCGTGCTCGATTCCTACGGGCTCGGTGGGCGGATGACCCGTGGGCGGGCCTACGCCCGAAAGGGGCAGGTGCTGTCGCTTGAGGTCTCGGCAGGGATTCTTGCCGCCCGGGTACAGGGCTCGCGGAGTCGCCCGTATGTCATCTCGATCAACATCGCCACCCCATCAGTTGAGCAGTGGCGCACGATCGAAGTCGCTCTGCAGTCACGCCTCGGATACGCCGCGCTCCTGTTGGCCGGCGAGGTCCCGAGCGATCTTGAAGACGTGTTCTCGTCCGTTGGTACGAAGTTGTTCCCGGCCCGTTGGACGGATATGAGGGCAACGTGCAGCTGCCCCGATTGGGGTGATCCTTGCAAGCATCAGGCCGCAGCGCTGTACGTCTTCGCCGATCAACTCGACCGGGACCCGTGGCAACTCCTCTTATGGCAAGGCCGCACCAAAGAACAGATCCTGTCTCTCTTCGCGGGGCAAACAACGGCCGCTGTCGATCCGGCTGACGAGATTGCGCCCTGGTGGCCGCTGCGCCCCGGCGTCATCGTCGAGTCGGGCGGAATGCAGCCGATCATCCCGCAGGCCGACGTGGCCGCACCGCCGCATGCCGCACTTGTCCGACTCGGTGACCTCGACCCAACCGCAAACCTAACGCCGATTCTCGAAGCACTCAACGCCGCCTACTTGCCCACGAACTAGGGGCGATCCCAACGTAAAGTCCATGCCTCAGCGCACCGTCACAGTGCCCACAGGCATGAAGTTTGAGCGGGCATCATCGAAGCCTCTCCGAAGTCGTCATCTGCGAGAGCGCCGTTCACCGCAGCTTCGATTTGGTCATCATCGCCAGGGCCTTCAGTCAACGCAAGGTCACCGGCGTCCTCCAGTTCAATTTCACGACCAAGCTCTCGCCCATTCTCGGCGGCGCTGTTGCCGAGGTCAGAGAAGAGCACTTGGCGAATGTATTGAGGCGCCGATGCTGGGCGCGTAGAAAACTGCTGTTGATGTCGGTTGGTGCCCCGATCAATCGAACTCGAACAGCAGGTTCCCACCGCGGCGACCCTTCTCTTGATCCAGTCATGAGGCCCGCACCTCGTCCCAGCCGTAGAAGATCGACGGGTTCAGGACTGGGCCACTGAACGCCGACCGGCGTTCAGCAGCGTTGAGCCTCGCCCGATCCGCAGCGTCATCCCATTGCGAGGTGACGACCTCGATCTGTAGTTCGATCAGCTCGAACGCTTCGCCATGATCGAGCCCATAGTCGGAAGCTCGCTTCACGCATCCTGCAAGGTTGGCCGCCCTGTAGCCGTCGCGGCCGATGTCCATTGCCTGTTGTGTCTCTCCACCCGAGCGCGGTTGAGGGCAGATGTCGAATGCTGGTGCCAGCTTGAGTTGCCGGCCGTCCCAGATGGCTGCGTGGTTGCGGGCATGATCATCGGTATTGCCGACGATCACGTTGAAGATGATGCGAGCAAACAGTTCACGGGCGTCGCCGGCGTTGATGGATGATGCTCGGAGTCGATCAGCGAGTTCGGGGTAGGTGGCATATCGGGCGCCGAGGTATGGGTCGAGGCCAAGGATCGTTGCTGCGGACACGATCATCAGCCGCGCGCCATCTGGTGTGCGGTCGAATCGTTCGACCAACAGCACGTCCCGGCCGGCTGCGCGAGCGAGCTCGGAGCGGGCGACGTTGATCCCCGCCCGGCCCGCAAGGTCCATCGCAACGGCTTCGAGGTTGGTCACCGGCCGTTGGTCCGAACGTGACGACAGCTTCGCGATGAGGTGTCGGCCGCCGCCGCTAATGAGCGCCTTGGGTCGCATACCACCCGACGCGGTGGCTTGTTCGAGCGCTGCAACAAGTTCGGGCGCGAGCGACTCGCCGGCTTCGATCAGGGCCGCCGCCGTTTGCAATTGGTCAAGCGCCGCATGAGTTTCGCCGCGCGGCACCCACTCGGGAGAGTCCGAGTAGTCGAGCGCACCGATGCGGTCACTCCCGGACTCGCGCAGGTACTCGAACGGGTGGAGTTCACCCGTCGACCGGCCAGCGTCGAGACGGCGACGTTCAATGACGACCTTGGCCCAGCCATCCGGCCAGCTGTCGTTGATGCACCCTGACACTGCGAGCCCGGTAAGCGGACGTTGGCGGCCACGCTGGAGCGGGAGTTCTGAGTACAGCGAGACTGCAGCGGGCGCGTCCAAGTAGTCGTCATCGTAGGCAAAGGAGGTTTCGCCCCCCTGCTCATGGATCACGCCTACCAATACCGGTGACATTTCGCCGGAGAGCCACCCCCAGACGTACATCGACTCTGCCATCAGCGACCCCCGGCCTTGTCGGAGGCCGGACGTACCCGCGCTGGCAGCAACGCGAGGCGGTCGCGGAAGCGGTCCTTGTATCGCTCGACGGCATCGGCGTTTGCCTCCCACAACTCGACACCGAGCAGGGTTGCCACTTCGAAATAGGAGCCGATCATGACGGTTGGTTCACCGCGCTCGATCTTGCGGAGCGTGTCGAGCGAGATGTGGGCGCGGCGTGCGAGTTCCGCCGCAGTCCAGCGGCGTTCGCGTCGCGCCATCGCGACGCGCTGCCCGAGCACTGTGATTGCCCCTTGGGCGGGGCGAGAGACAAGCAAAGTACGCTTCATCTCTACAGAATATAACCATACTTAGTCTCTGAAAAATGGTTATATTCTCAATCTATCAGATTTAACGTCCGGTCTGCGCCGCCACGCATCTTTCGTCCGACGATCAGGATCAACGATGTGCAGACTCAGGTCTTGATCGAGCAGACGTCGGCCGTGGCGCCAGAACGACTCGGCGAATTCGTTGGACGCGTGACATACGAAGAACTTGCAGCGCTCAACGATGGACTGCGGCTCGTCCTCGAACTCGATTGAGCGTAAACCTTCATACGTGCGTACCTCCGCCCTCGCGAATGACCTCGGGTTACTTCGCGGGCTCTGTTCGTTGAAGGCCGCCAAGCCGAGCGCCCGACCCGGCGGTAGACGTCGGTTGCCCGTCGGTTGTGCGAGACAATTGGAGATGTGAACGTTTGGCACCTCCAGTAGACGACGCCTGCGCCTAACCGCAAAGGCCATCCGCGCTTGATCCGAATAGCGACTGGCATCGCCACGGCAAGCACGACGGTTGTCGCTTTCTGCCACATTCGAGGTTCCTTCGCCAAGAATCGAACGCCTCTGAGAGGCACCGAACGCACAACACGTACGCGCCCAATCCACTGTGCTACCCGCCGCACCACGGCCCGAATCGGTGCGCTCGGTATCGGCGTGCGTTGGTGTGAAGGTACCGTCAGACCGAACTCGACGGCGACCAACCGTTGTAGCTGAACAACGGCACGCCTTCCTGCCACCACGGCACGTACCCGAGCGTGTTGAGGTCGAGCGCCCCGACTGTCGCGTCGGTGTGGGCCCATACGCGTAGATAGAGATCGACAACCCCGGCGCGGGTTTCGCTCTCAGTGGCCCAATGATCCGTGTCGCTCGCCGCCCGATCATCCCAGCGTGGAAGCCGCTCGGGAAACGGGCGATCGAAGACCTCACCGAAGTACCGGGAGTCCCAGATCGCGTTGTGTTTGATTAAGCCGAGCAGGTTGGTCCCGGTTGAGGTCAACGGCTGCCGAATGTCATATTCCGACAGTCCGTCAAGCTTCCACACAAGGGTTTCACGCAACCCACCGCAGGTGGTCATGCAGGTGGGCCTTCGCGACTTCGTCGATCACGACGCCAGTTTCTCACAGGATCGGACACGTCGCACCTCAACGGAGGGCTCTCTGCTGCTGGTCTCGGGCGGTTCTTTGTGTCTCGCTGGCCTGATGCAAATTGACAAGCCGGTGTTGCGACGATCGATTGAATCTGGTCAGTTCGCTACGTGGCGGTTGTCCAGGCGGCGGCGATCGCCGCGACGTGGCGGTGGTCGGTGCCGCAGCAACCGCCGATGACGTGAAGCTTGGGGAGCGCGGCGCGTAGTTCGACGTATCTGACGGCCAGATCGGCGGGGTCGCCGGCGTCGAGTTCGACCATTTCGTCGAGTTCGGCGTGGCTGAGCTGGGAGGCGTTGGCCCGCAGCCCGCCGATACGGGCAACCCAGGGCGCTGTGCTGTCGAGTGCGTGATCGAAATGGGCGGGGTGGGCACAGTTGATCATGTAGTGCGTGGGGTATGCAGACGTCATGGCGTCGGTCGTTTCGATGGCTTCGCCGAGCGACATGCCCGACGGAAGCCGCCCATTGGTTTCTACGGTGAATGACACGATCACCGGGAGCCCGGCGGCCTTGGCGGCGAGGGCGATGCCTGCTGCTTCCTCGACGTAGCCCATGGTCAGCGCAGTCACGATGTCGACTCCGGCGGCCGCCATGGCGCGGATCTGGAAGGAGTGGTAGTCGCAGGCCGTGTCGATGTCCATCGTCGAATCGATTCGGTAACCGTCGCCGCGCGGGCCTACGGTGCCGCCGATGAGGAACGGCTGATCGGCGGTCCATTCGTTGCGGACCTCGGCCACGACAGCCACGCCTGAGTTGATAAATTCGGCCAGGGCGGCACGGTCGTGGCCGAGTGTGGCTGCCCAGTCGGGGTTGGCTCGCCAAGTTGGAGCTTCCAGCACAACCGCGGCGTTGATCGACCGTGCAATCGCGGCGTAGTACCTGTAGTACTCGATCAGTAAGGCCCGGCCCGCAGGGGTGGCTGCGAGCGGGTAGGCGGCGAACGCGGGCAGGTCGATCTGGTGGTCAAAGACCAGCCATGTCTCGAGTCCGGCGTCGGTCACGACGACGACGTCGGAGGTGGGCCATGGGGTGCGTTGATGTTGTGTGGTCATAGAAGCGATCAAACCACGAAAGGGCTTCGGGTGTTGGGGGGTTCTGTGAGGATTGTCTGAGGATCAGGTCCGGTGGACGTCGACCAGGTCAACCGCCACTTGTACGGCCTGGGGGACATCAAGTGCGAGCCCGTCTCCGGTCCAGATCGCAAAGTTGGCTGCCCCGACTCGCTGCTCGACGGCGGCGAGCAGCATCGACAATCGTGTGGTCTCAACGCCATAACTGGGTCTGAGATGATCCCCTGACGTTGCCCCCGCGAGGATGGTCGCGCCATGGTCGTCACCAACGGCGACCAGTATTTCGATGAGGTTGCGCAGGGTGGTGACGGCGTGGACGTAGTTGCCGTGCCGGGCGTACTCCTGCAAGCAGATGGCGTACTCGTCGAACGCATCGCTCATATCGCCGGCTCGGGCGTGTTCTGCCGCCAGCGACGCCCGCGCTACGGAAGCCACGAACGGATTTCCGATCCCTTGTGCCATTTCGATCGCCTCGCTGTACGCCGATGTTGCTGTCGGGTCGCCGACGGTGCTCAGGGCTTCACCTCGCGCGTATATGACCCACGCCCGGTCCGACGGCGACAATGTTTCGAGGTCGAGTCGACTGAGGACCACCAGCGCACCGTCGGCGTCGTTGTCGAACGCCAGCGCCAACGCCTCGTCAACCCCGGCCATCGCGACCGCATGGGGATCTTCGAGTTTCTCGCCCAACCGGCGCAGCTCCGCTGTGATCGCCGCGACCTCGGACAGATGACCGTCATAGATCGCCACGTCAGCCAAGATCTCCCACGCGGCGGCCCGCACACGCGGGTCGAGCGCGGTCGACAACCCGGTGGCTGCGACCTGCGCCGCCACGAGTTGGCTGCGGTTCGCGTCGGCACCAGCGACGACGATCCGGGCACCCAACAGAGTGCCCGTGTAAACATCCGGTTGCTGTGCCAGCAACACGCGACTCCACTCGGCTGGCTCGTTCCAGAACGTTGAGTACGCAGCGAGATGCAACGCCCCGCTCATCTCCGCCGCCAACTGCGGCCGGTACTCCCGGGCCCAGCAATGCGCCGCGCGCACTTCGGCGGCGATCGCGTCGAGTCGTTGGCGCCCGTCAGCCTC
>JAYTKG010000397.1:0-3792 GCA_043730435.1 Acidimicrobiia bacterium
ATGCCGGCGTGGGGGTGGGAACGGTGTCGCGGGTACTCACCGGCAACCCCCAGGTACGTCCCGAGACACGTGCGCATGTGCAGGCCAGTATCGAAGCACTGCACTATCGGCCGTCACGATCGAGTGCCAAGCGATCAACAGAGAAGACCGGTTACGTCGGTGTGGTCGTACCGTTCTTCGACACGCCATCGGTATATCCCAGAGTGCGCGGCATCGTCAGCCGGCTGCAGCCCCACGGGTTCAACGTGGTGCTTTTTAATCTCGACACACCTGATCTGGCTCGCAAGACCATGGCCGAGGTTCCTTACTCCACCACACTGAGTGGTCTTATCGTGATCTCGTTGCCGCTGCGGGACGATGAGATCGAACGGCTCGTTTCGGCTCGTTTCCCCACCATGCTGATCGATACTCGGCATGCCAGCCTGCCGAGCGTTACCGTCGACGACTTCGAGGGCGGGCGCCTGTCCGCAACCCACCTGTTGTCGATGGGGCACGAGCGGATTGCGTTCGTTGGCGAACCAATTCACAACCCGTTCGGCTTCGTGTCCAGTCGACATCGTGAGGAAGGTTTCCGCACCGCCATGGCTGAGGCCGGCGTGGCCGTGCGGGCGGGCTATGTGCGCCATGCCGCTCATCTGCGCACCGCGGCCCGTCAGCAGGCAACCCAGCTTCTCGGATTAGCGGAACGACCCACTGCCATCATGGCCGCCAGCGACATGCAGGCCCTCGGTGTACTCGAGGCAGTGACTGCCGCCGGTCTTGAGTCGCCCCGTGACGTCTCGGTTATCGGTTACGACGATATCGACCTGTCGTCGCACGTCGGCCTTTCCACTATCCGACAGCCGCTCATTGGCTCGGGCGAGCGTGGCGCCGAGCTGCTCATTGAGGCCATTGCGTCCGGCAGCAGGAGCGGTGACTTCGATGAACACCTCGCCGTTGACCTTGTCGTGCGGGGCACCACGGGCCCGCCCCCGTCACCAACCAATTTGTCCCAACGACACCGAAGGACGGCATGATGGCAAGCCGATGGGCCGACAGCGCAGTCGTATATCAGGTTTATGTCCGCTCCATGGCCGATGGCAATGGAGACGGCATCGGCGATCTCGCCGGTATCCGTAGCCGCCTGCCATACCTTGAGCAGCTCGGCATGAACGCCATCTGGCTCACGCCATGCTTCCCGTCCCCGCAGTTCGACCACGGCTACGACGTAGCCAACTACTTCGACATCGAGCCGGCCTACGGCGACCTTGCGTCATTCGACGCGTTGGTTGCAGATGCACACAGTCACAACATAAGGGTGCTCCTCGACGTGGTGCCCAACCATTGCAGCTGGGATCACGAGTGGTTCAAGGCTGCGCTGACCGCACCGCCCGGTTCACCCGAGCGGGACCGGTTCTTCTTCCGGGACGGAAAGGGACCCAATGGTGAAGAACCGCCGAACAACTGGCACGCCGTTTTCGGTGGCTCCGCCTGGTCACGCATCACCGAACCCGATGGCACGCCTGGCCAGTGGTATCTGCACACGTTCGCGGAGCAGCAGATCGACCTGAACTGGTCGAACCTAGACGTCGTCGATCACTTCGACAACATGTTGCGATTCTGGTTCGACCGCGGCGTCGACGGGTTCCGCTGCGATGCCGTGGTGCCGGTCGGCAAGGCACCCGGGCTGCCCGATGCGCCGCCGGTGCCCGCCGGTACTCCGCCCACCGACGTGGCCGGTCGAAACCCGTTCAGCATGTACCGCCCCGAGGGTCACGTGGCGTGGAGGCACTGGCGCCAGGTTGTCGACACCTATGAACGCCAGCACCCGGGTCGAGAGCTGCTGCTGGTGGCCGAGGCCTACACGCCGGGGCGGCCCGACATCCTGCTCGAATACACCAACCCCACCGAGTTTCATCAGTGTTTCGCCTTTGACCTTCTGTTGGCGCCCTGGCTCGCGAAGTACTACGTAGCAGCCGTTCGCGACAATCTTGATGCCCTCACCGCAGTCGGCGTAACGCCCAGTTGGACCATGAACAACCACGACGCCCAGCGCGGCGTCACTCGCTACGGCCGCGCCGACGCCGATCAGCTCTCGTCGTTCACGCAGAACAATCTGGTCAACTCCCGTGAGCCGGTCGACCTTGCGCTCGGCACTCGCAGGGCCCGCGCCGCCATCATGATCATGTTGGCGTTGCCCGGCACGGTGTATCTCTATCAGGGTGAGGAACTGGGCTTGCCCGAGGTGCTCGACATTCCGGACGCCGCCCGGCAGGACCCCATCTTCGCGATGACCGACGGTAAGGAAATAGGGCGTGACGGTTGCCGCGTTCCGCTCCCCTGGACCGCCGATGCCGCCGGCTCCTACGGATTCTCGCCAGCAGCCACCACCGGCGCTGCGTGGATGCCGCAACCTGCCGATTGGGGAAGCTACGGCGCCGACTTGCAGGCTGCTGACGCCTCGTCCATGTTGGCGCACTACCGCCATCTGGTGAGCACCCGACACTCGCTTGGCCTTGCGCATGGCCCGTTGGATTGGATCATTGAGGACCACGCAACCGTCATCGCTTTCGAACGTGGCGGCGTGCTGGTGGCGGTCAACTTTGGTTCCGACGATGTGCTGCTTGACCACAGCGTCACCAAAGGCCGCTCGGTGCTGGAATCCTCCGTACACGGCCACCACGATCCGTCGCGACTGCTGTCGAACAGCGCAGTCTGGCTGAGCTGAAAACGACAAAGGGCGCCGGGCTTTCGACCCGGCGCCCTCAAGGGGATCAGCTGCGGATGGAGAGGCCAGTTTCGCCGTCGAATACGTGGAGCTTGTCTACATTGACCACGAACGTGCCGATGTCACCCGGCTTAAGCTGCGTCTTGGGTTCAACGCGAGCCACGAACATGCCGCCGGCCTCACTGTTGGTTCCCGCAACCCGAGGAGCATCAATCTTGCTGTAGAGAATGACCTCAGAGCCGAGACCTTCCCGCACTTCGACCTCACCACGGATGATGTCGTTGTCGGGGTCTTGGATGGCCGAGTCGCCAATATCTTCGGGGCGGATACCAACCGACACGTTGCGGCCGTCATAGTTGCGCAACCCCGGCCGCTGGGCCAAGAGCGAGGACGAGACACGAAGCTGCTGCGAGCCGAGGGTGATGAAGCCGCCATCTCCTTGCAGATGCAACGTTCCGGCGAACAGGTTCATTTGAGGGGAACCGATAAACGAGGCCACGAACACGTTGTCGGGGTGGTCGTACAGGTTCTGCGGCGAATCGACCTGCTGCAGAACACCGGCCGAAAGCACGGCCACCCGATCACCCATCGTCATGGCTTCGACCTGATCGTGGGTGACGTAGACCGTGGTGGTCTTGAGCTTGCGCTGCAGACGGGAGATTTCCGAGCGCATCTGCACGCGCAGCTTGGCGTCAAGGTTGGAGAGCGGCTCGTCCATAAGGAAGCAGGCGGGCTGACGCACAATGGCACGACCCATGGCCACACGCTGACGCTGACCACCGGAGAGCTGCCCCGGCCTGCGGTCAAGATTCTCGGTGAGCTCCAGGATGTCGGCAGCCTCGTTCACACGGGTGTCGATCTCGGCCTTATCCATCTTGCGGATCTTGAGCGGGAAGGCGATGTTGTCACGCACGGTGAGATGGGGGTAGAGCGCATACGACTGGAACACCATGGCGATGTCACGGTCTTTCGGCTCGAGGTTGGTCACATCGTTGTCGCCGATTTCGAGCTTGCCCGACGTAATCGACTCAAGCCCGGCAATCATGCGCAGCGCCGTTGACTTGCCGCACCCCGACGGCCCGACC
>JAYTKG010000398.1:0-1858 GCA_043730435.1 Acidimicrobiia bacterium
TGACATCGTGCTCGGCGGACTGGCCGCCAAACAGCACGATGAGGCGAATACGGGGCGGCAGCGGCACGGGCAATGGCACCGGGTCAGACTAGGTCGCCGGTAGTGTCAGGCCCATGCGTTTGTCGGTCAGTGAGATAGCCCACGCCGTCGGTGGCCGCGTGGTTGGACCCGACCTGATGGTCGACGGGGCGTCCTACGACAGCCGCGAAACCCAGCCTGGCCAGCTGTTTGTGCCAGTTATAGGTGAACGCGACGGCCACGACTTCGTCGACTCCGCTGTCGCCAAAGGTGCGGGTGCGTACCTGTCGAGCAAGGGCCCGCTCGCCGCTGCCGCCACCTGCATTGAGGTGGCCGACACAGAAGTGGCGTTCATGGCGCTGGGCTCGCTGGCCCGAACGAAATTGCCCGATCGTGTCGTGGGCGTGACCGGTTCGGTGGGCAAGACCAGCGTGAAAGATCTCGCCGACGCAGCATTTCGTTCCCACTACCGAACCAAGGCCAACCCAAAGAGTCTCAACAACGAACTGGGCCTGCCCCAAACATTGTGCAACGCGCCCGACGGCACCGAAGCGGTCATCGTAGAGATGGGCATGCGAGGCCTCGGCGAGATCACCCGTCTGTGTGAAGTAGCCCGGCCGACCGTTGGCATCGTGACAATCATTGGCGAGGCGCACACCGGTCGACTCGGCGGTCTCGCTGGCGTTGCCCAGGCTAAGGGCGAGTTGGTGGAAGCGCTTCCGGCCAGCGGGTTCGCCATCCTCAACGCCGATCAGGACATCTGTTTGGCGCTCCGAAGACGCACGATCGCCTCGGTGCTTTCGTTCGGAAGAGCCAGCGGCGATGTACGTGCCGACGACATTGTTCTCAACGATCTGGCGCAGGCGAGCTTCACCCTGCGGACTCCGTGGGGCGAGGCGCCGGTTCAACTCAAACTGAGCGGCGTGCACATGGCCACCAACGCGGCTGCGGCTGCTGCCGCAGCTCTCGCCTGTGGCGTGCCGCTCGACCGGGTGGTCGAAGGCCTTGCGACCGCGAGCCTGTCTCCGTGGAGGATGGACGTGCGGCGTGCGCCCAGTGGTCTCATCGTCATCAATGATGCCTACAACGCCAACCCAACCTCCATGGCCGCGGCCCTTGATGCGCTGGCAGCTCTCCCTGTCACCGGACGTCGTGTTGCGGTGCTCGGGTTGATGGCCGAACTGGATGAAGACGGACCTGCCCGCCATCGAGCGATGGCGGAGCACGCACAACAACTTGGTATCGATGTCGTTGCGTTTGCAACCACCGACTACGGCATCGACCCTGCGCATGATCCACTGGCCACAGTGGCCGGACTCGGCTCGGGCGACGCAGTGCTTTTCAAGGGGAGCCGAGTTGCGGGCTTGGAAACTCTCGCCGTGCAGGTGCTGCACTCCGGAGAGCCTGCCCTGTAGATGTTTCGTCCGGGATGTCCGGATCGCCTGTTTCGCTGTGGCAGTCTTAGGGCAATAGATGTCAGCGGGGGCTGGCATCGCTCCCGGAGGTCGTATGAGTACCGCTGCACCACCGTCCACAATGGCCGACAAAGGTTTGAAGGGAGGTTCGCTCGGTCTCGTCGCCGTGATCGTTATCGGTGTCGCTTCTACGGCACCCGGTTACAGCCTGGCCGCCGGAATCGGCGGCATCAGCGGCAAGGCGGGGGTGAAGGCACCGTTCATCATGCTGTTCGCCTTCGTGCCCATGGCATGCATCGCAGCCAGCTTCTATTACCTCAACAAGGCCGACCCCGACTGCGGCACCAACTTCACCTGGGGGGTAAGAGCGTTCGGCCCGAAGGCAGGATGGATAGCCGGCTGGGGCTGCATTGTGGCTGACCTGG
>JAYTKG010000399.1:0-3540 GCA_043730435.1 Acidimicrobiia bacterium
GGCACCGTGCGTCAGGAAGAAGCCATCGTGCGCCTCACCAACGGCGGGAGTCCCGAAGATGTGCAGCTCCTGCGAGACGTCGGCCAGGTCATGAAAGACGCATCCATTTGCGGGCTCGGCCAGACGGCCTGGAACGCCATTGAATCCGCCATCGACCGCCTCGGAGTCCTGCAATGAGTATCACCCACGTCGGTCTGCCCAAACGGCTCGTAACGTTCACGCTCGACGGTGAAGAAGTACGCGCCGTCGAAGGCTCCACCATTCTCGATGCGTGCAAGAGCGGCGGCAAAGACATTCCCACCCTCTGCTACGGCGAGACGCTCACACCGGTCAACGCGTGCCGCGTTTGCATGGTGGAAGTGGAAGGCAGCCGCACCCTCGTACCCTCGTGCTCACGCAAGGTTGAGCCAGGCATGGTCGTGAAGACCGACAGCGATCGGGCCAAGCATTCCCGCAAGCTCGTGCTGGAACTGTTGGGCTCATCGGTCGATCTCTCCATCGCCCCGAACGTGGCCGGATGGATGGAGGAATACGACGCCAAGCCCGAACGTTTCGGCACACCGGCGACGCCAAGTGATGCGGGTGTTCGCGACAACGCGAAGGCTGGTGAACATCACGCGCCGCATGGTCATGATGCCGCCACGGTGTACCAGCCGGCCAAGGTCGACAATGAGCTGTACGTGCGGGACTATTCGAAGTGCATCCTTTGCTACAAGTGCGTGGACGCGTGCGGCGAGCAGTGGCAGGGCACCTTCGCTATCGCCGTTGCCGGTCGTGGGTTCGATGCCCATATCTCCACCGAATACGCAGTCGAGCTTCCCGACTCGGCGTGTGTCTACTGCGGCAACTGCATCGCCGTATGCCCGACCGGAGCGCTGATTTTCAGCAGCGAGTTCACCAAGCGCGCCGAGGGAACCTGGGATGAAGAAAGCCAGACCCAGACCACCACTATCTGCCCGTACTGCGGTGTGGGCTGCACCCTCACCCTGCACGTGCAGGACAACGAGATCGTGAAAGTCACCTCCCCGTCCGATCATTCGGTTACCCACGGCAACCTCTGCATCAAGGGCCGCTTCGGCTTCCAACACGTCCAAAATCGGTAGAGAACCGTCTGGGCGTTCTAACCTATGCCCCGTGGAGTTCAGGGCCCGTCTTGTCGCGTCGATGATTGCGCTTGCAATTGCCGCGGGTGGCTGTGCAAAGAGCACCGCCGCAGCGCCGAAGACACCCGTCGATACGACCGATGTGACGGCCACGTCAGCGGAGTCGTCGGTACCAACATCGCTTCCGACATCATCCGCGCCGCCCAGCGCAGAGACGCCCGTTGCCGCGGGCCCAAGACTGCTTGAGGCCGGGCTTGATGGTGAGGACGTCACCAAGTTGCAGACGCGGCTAAATGAGATCGCCTTTGATGTTCGCAAACCCGACGGGTACTTTGGCGAGCAGACAAAGAAGGCTATCTGGTCGTATCAGCAACGCGTGCTGGGTCTGCCTTCAGACGATGTGACCGGCAAAGTGACGCCGACCCTCTTCGATCGCATCATGCAACCGCTTGACCTTCCGCCCCGTCGACCCGATGCTTCACCGACGCACGCCGAGATCGACCTGCCCTCGCAAACCATGGTGGTGTATGTCGACAAGAAAGTGAAGCTCATCACCCACGTGTCCAGTGGCACTGGCGAGAAGTGGTGTGCGCAACCGCGCAACGTTCCCGATTACATCGGCGCAACCACCACGACGCTCCCGTCTGGCCGTCGCATGCGCCGGGTGTGCGGCATCTCCATCACGCCGGCGGGCGTCTACAAGATCGACCGCAAGGAAAAGGGTTGGTACGACATTCCACTGGGGAAGGTCTACAACCCGATGTTCTTCAACGGTGGTATCGCCATTCACGGATATGAAGACATCCCGTTCCTGCCAGCATCACACGGCTGCGTTCGCATTCCCATGCATGTTGCCGAGTACATCGGCGATATCTTGCACACGGGTGACCAGATCTTTGTGTTCGACGGAGTGAAAGAACCCGAAGAGTACGGCAGCCCCGTTCCTCCCCAAGATAAGCCCGACCCCACCGATACCTCCGGCGGCTAAAGACACCGCACGGCTAGGGTGCTCGCTCGTGTCAGGCCGCCGATTCACACTCACGTTCGGTTTGCTCACCGGATTGGTGGCCTCTGGTTACGGCGTGATGTTCACGGTGCTTGACGACTATCGACGGCTCTACGGAATTCAGGGAGGGCAACTCGGCGCCATCCTGGCGATGGGATTCTTCTCGTCATTTGTTGCCCAGGCATTTCTCGCCCCAATCGCCGATCGCGGGCACGCTCGATCAATGGTGATCGTCGGGTTGCTCGGTGGCATCGTCGGCGTTCTCGGTATGGCCTTCAGCACGCACTTCATCACGCTGTTGACCTCCCGCCTCATCATGGGTCTTGGCGCAGGTATTGCCACGCCGGCCATACGCCGCATCATTATCCTCGCGGCGCCCGAGGATGTAGGCCGTAATATGGGTGTCTTGTTGTCGGCCGACGTCGCCGGGTTTGCGGCCGGTCCGGCTATCTCAGCCATCTTGGTTGGCCCGTTCGGATTGAAGTCGCCGTTCCTTGTGATCGCAGCGGCCACGCTCGCGTTCATGCCGATGGTGCTCAAGTTGCACATCGCTGAAGCGGTAGATCCGCCCAAGGAACGGTTCGCGTTCGACCTGCTGCGAATCCGTCCCTTCGTGGCCGCAGTGTGCCTCGGCTGCGCGCTGTTCATGATGATCGGCACGTTCGACGCGCTCTGGGTCCTGGTGCTCGACGACCTCAAGGCCAGCGAGTTGATCAAGAATCTGGGCATCACGTTCTTCGCCGTGCCCCTGATCTTCCTCGGCTCCGTTGGTGGACGCTTCTCACAACGCCTCGGGCCGTTCCGCGTCGGAACCTACGGGCTGCTGGTCGGGGCACTCGCCATGTTCCTGTACGGGCGTATGCCGAGTGGCAACACCATGATGGCGGTCGGCGTGGTGCATTCGCTGAACGACGGCTTCACGGTTACCAGCAACGGCGTGGCCGTTGGGCTTACCGTTGACCCGGCTCGACAGGCGGGCGCTCAAGGACTGCTTGGTGGAGCACAGACGCTGGTCGCAGGACTGACTGCGATCGGGGCCGGTTGGCTCTACGAACGTCACGGCCGCACGACGGCGTACACCATCACCGCGATGTGCATGGTTGCTCTCATTGCAGCAGCGTTCCTGTTCGTTGGAAAGGCGTGGAACACAAAAGGATAAGACCGAGATGACCTGAAGGGGAGGGGTCCCCGTTGCGTTCGGCGCGATCAGCTTGAGACTAAGCATATGAAAAAACATGCGCTTGTTCTCAGCGCCGTTTTGGCGGTTGGTACTCCGTCGGTGGTGCTTCTGGCCACGACGGCATCGGCTTCGACCAGCACGGTGATCTACGACGATGCCTTCCGAAATGGGTTTACGTTGAACCAGTGGAATGGCATCAACGATCCGGATGCAACCGGCGTGGTAAAGGTGGGCTCCAAGTCCTTGAGTAC
>JAYTKG010000400.1:0-14475 GCA_043730435.1 Acidimicrobiia bacterium
CTGTGAAGGTCGCCTTTGACCTCAGGAACGAGAAAGAGCGGAACCGCTAATGCCCCGTCCCGGATATGTACTCGACGTTGATAAGTCGACGCCGCCCACCCTGTTTTGGCGAGGTGAGGGCTACAGCCTGGAGAAGCTTCCTGTCGGCCGCAGCCGCATCATCTACCCGAGCGAGCCAGAGGACGCGCTGAAGGATATCGACGGCGCCATCGTGAACGCGCTGCTGCATCCCATCGATCAGGACCCACTGCCGGCGCAGCTGTTCGCCGGCATGAAACTCACTATTGCTTTCGACGACATCAGCCTGCCGTTGCCGAAGATGCAGCGCCCTGACATTCGTCAACGCGTCATCGAAGCCGTGCTCGACCTTGCGGCCGAAGCCGGAGTAGATGACGTGGTGTTGATCGCCGCACTCGCGCTACACCGTCGCATGACCGAGGACGAACTGCGTCACGCCGTGGGAGACCGGGTGTACGACGCCTTTGCACCCCGTGGCCTGTTGCAACAGCACGATGCCGAAGACCCCACCAAGCTGGCCTTCATCGGCGAGACGCCGAACGGTGAAGAAGTAGAAATCAACAAGCGAGCCGCAGAGAGCGATCTGCTGGTGTACGTGAACATCAACCTGGTGGCCATGGACGGTGGATGGAAGTCGACCGCAACCGGTCTCTCCAGCTACCGCTCGCTGCGGCATCATCACAACCCCACCACCATGCAGGCTTCGCACAGCTTCATGGATCAGCACGCCTCAGAGCTGCACAAGAGCAACTGGCGTATGGGCAAGGTGATGAAGGAATCCGGCCCCAAGGTTTTCCAAATCGAGACCACGCTGAACACCAACACGTTTCCGCAAGCGTTCGACTTCCTGTCGAAGCGTGAGTGGGAATGGACCGGTCGTGATCGGGCCGCGTTCCTGGCCAGCTCCAAGGCGCTCAGCAAGACCCCGAATCGGATTGCCCGGTCGATCTTCCACTCGATAGAGGCGCCGCATCAGATGACGTCCATTCAGGCCGGCGATGTTGAGGCGGTCCACAAGATCACCACGGAGAATGTGTACCGCCAGCAGATGGTGCAGGTGGAAGGTCAGACCGACATTCTCACCATGGGTATCCCCTACATCTGCCCGTACAACGTGAACTCGATCATGAACCCAATCCTGGTGATGTGCATGGGGCTCGGCTACTTCTTCAACATGTATCGGGGCAAGCCGCTCGTACGTAAGGGTGGCGTGGTCATCATGACGCACCCGACGCCGTGGGAATTCAACCCCATTCATCATCCGAGCTACATCGACTTCTTCGAGCAGTGCCTGGCCGACACCACCGACCCGCACGAGCTGCACAAGAAGTACGAAAAGCAGTTTGCGGAGGACGAGTGGTACAAGCATCTCTATCGCACCAGTTACGCCTATCACGGCGTGCATCCGTTCTACATGTGGTACTGGGGTTCACACGGTTTGCAGCACGTCGGCAAGGTCATCATCGTTGGCGGCGAGGCCCGTTCGGTGCGGCGACTTGGCTTCACGCCTGCTTCCACTATGAACGACGCGTTCGAGATTGCGTCCGACGTTGTCGGCCGTGACGCCACAGTCACCCACTTTCATGCGCCTCCCCTCATGCTGGCTGATGTGCACTGATGGCTCGATCCACTGAAGCCAAACTGATCGCCTTCCGCAAAGCCGGTCGAGCGGTAGACACGGCCGAGCGCAAGATCGTGAACGTGCGCGGGGCTATCAGCAAGGCCGGCTTCCCGTATCGAGCGCCATCCATTCCTGGCGGCATTGAGATGGAGCCGAAGAAGGGCAAAACCGGCATCGACTTCGACACCGAGTGGGCGCGTGGGCCCGGCTCCAAAGCGGTTCGCCGCGTCATCGTGAACGGCCCCATGAAGCTGGCGGTGCGAGCTCTTGGCGACCCGGAGATAACGGGTGTCGATCGCCTCGCCGACCTAGTGAAACTCGACAAGCCACCGGCGCTTGTGTTCGTGGCCAATCATCACAGCCATCTCGATGCCGGACTCATGCTCACATCCATCCCGTTGCCGTGGCGCAACAAAATGGTGGTGGGTGGCGCCGCCGACTATTTCTTTGGCACCCGCATCACCAGCACCCTGTCGGCGCTTGCGCTTGGTGCCTTCCCGATTGAGCGAACCGCCGTCAATCGCCGGTCGTCGGACCTTGCCGCCGAGTTGATCAACGACGGCTGGAGCCTGCTCATCTTCCCCGAGGGCGGACGGTCACCGGACGGATGGGGACAGCCGTTCAAGGCCGGAGCCGCCTATCTGGCCGAAAAGTGCGGGGTGGCCGTGGTACCTGTCCACATTGATGGAGCCGGAGCCATTTGGGGCAAGGGCGCCAAGAAGCTGAAGCCCGGTCGCACCAAGATCACGTTTGGCAAGCCGCTCATGATTGCCGATGGAGAGAACAGCCGCCGCTTCGGCGAGCGCATCGAGCAACACGTGGCCGAACTGGCCGACGAGTCCATCAGTGACTTCTGGACGGCCCGTCAGAACGCGGCGAAACGCACCACGCCCAGCCTGGGCGGACCAGCGTCCACCGGCTGGCGACGAGCGTGGGCGCTTACCGAACAGCGCGCCAAAGGCAAGGCCGGCCAACGCCGCCGCCAAAAGCGCCGCTGGCCCAACATGGACTGACGGTCAAAGCCAGAATCAGACAAAAACCTGACCGGTTCACCATGGGCTAGTCGCAATCCTGGCCGATAGGCATGGGTGACTCCGCCGGAAAGCACCCAAGCTCCGTTCGCACCACCTCACGGTTTGGTGCCACCTCCTCCTCCCTCGCCACCGCCCACAATGTCTGCGCCGGCGGTCGGATGGCACGAACAACAGCCCCTCTCCGCGCCCACACTTTCGATGGCGGTGCCACTGCCGCCCACCTTCGCCCCTCCGTCGGATCCCGGCCCCGCTCCGGCCGCACCTTCGGTCGTCGGCGAGTCGGCCGCGGAAGGTACTGCGGGTGGCACCAAGAAGTCGTTCTCGGCGGCCGAACTTGACCATGTGCCGCGCTATATCGCTCCGGAGGATGACCAGCCCAGCACGATGTCTTCCCCGTCTGAGCCCCGCCCTGCCTCGGCCGCGTGGCAGCCCAACGAACTTGCCAGTTTCAGTGGCGCCGAGTGGGTGCCGCCGGCGTTGGACCACGAAGAAGTGGCGGCCTACGTTGCACCAAAGCTCGCCTCAAGCGAGCCGCCGCGCTCACCCCGCAACCTCATCATCGCCGTCGCAGGCGTAGCGCTGGTCGCCGGCCTCGGGTTTGGTGTGACCAATGCCCTTGCACCCGACAACGCCAAGATCATTGTCGAGCCGACAGCGGTCGAAACAACGGCGAAGGCTGCCACGACCGCTTCAACGGCCGTATCGACCATTGGGCCCTCGCCCGTCGCCACTCGGCCCGCAACTCGGGCTCCGGGCATCGTGGGGGCAGCCAACGCTGCTGGCGCAACGACGGCAGCAGCAGCGGCCGATCCGCTCCTCGGAGAGGAGCCTGCACCGACGACGTTGGCACCCTAACGGACGCACAGCGCGGCGTAGTCGAGACAAATGCTTGAGGAAATCTGAGAGGAAAAGGCATGGTGCTTCGACCTGTTCAGCCGATAAGTAAAGCGTGGAACTTAGCTCGAACTCAGCGTCACCCATCTACGACCACGACAATGAGCCTGAGGTCAACTCGGTCGATCTGCGAAAACTGCTCGCTGCACCGGGCTGGCACATCGACCCGCCGTCGACTGCGACGAGACTGCGTCACTATGATCCCGTGCCGGTCGTCGAGGCTGAGGATCTCGATGGTTTCGAAGGCGACAACTGGATTCCACCGGCGGTCCCCGAGGGCGAAGAAGTCGTCGCTGTTGTCACCGTGGCTCCCCGTTCCAAGCGCGGTCGTAAGATCATCATGACGGTTGCGACGCTCGTCGGAATCACGGCTGGCCTCACGTTCAGCATTCCGGACGCCAAACGTCCGTCCTTGGACCCAACTGCGTCACCGGCTGCTGCGGCCAGTGCGCTCACACCCTTCAGCGTCGGCCCGGACGAGCCGTTGGCGATCGACGCCAACGCCGTGGTCATGTCGGCCCAAAGGCTCAAGACGACGGCGACCGCCGGCGTGCGTATCGACAACACCCAGACTCGATCCGCCGACCCTCGGGTGCTGGACTACGTGTTTGCGATCACCCCAGAGAGTGTGAAGGTAGGAACGCCCGATGTGCTGCACGGTGCGTCCAACACCCACGTGACCGCCAGCAGCACCGCCGCCAATGTGGCTGCGCTGCGCCTAGACGACCCCGCCTCCGCCAAGGAGGCGCTCGACATGGCGATTAACGGCGAGTACCAGCTCGATCTCTGGTTCAACCGGGCAGGCAACCTAATTCGCCTCACGATCTACACCGCAGACACGGTCAACGGTGGTCGCATCGAAGTCGCCTTCGCCGAACCGATTGCGCTGATCCCGGTCGGCGTCCCGGCCGTTGACGAACCGTTCGTCGGAGACAATGCGCCTTCGGACACGCTTCCCGAGCCACCAACGACGGTTCCGGAGACAACCACCGAGGCTCCGACCACGACGGAAGCCCCATCGACAACCGAGGCACCGACCACGACGCCGGCCACTTCTTCGGAGACGACCGTCAAGGCCGTACCCGTGGCAACCACGAAGGTGCCCTAGGACCTAGGGCTTCTTGACGGTGGTGGTGACCGCTGGCGTAGCAGCCGCCTTGCCCGGAATGACGATGACCTGACCCGGATTGATCTGGGTGGTGGTGGTGGCGCCGTTGGCGGCCAGCAGGGCATCGGGGGTGACCCCAAACTTCTTGGCAATGCCGTACCACGAGTCGTTAGCCACAACGGTGTACTTGCTGGACCCGGCCGGCGCAACGGGCGCCTTGCCGGCAACAGTGGTTGTGGGAACCGTGGCAGCGGGCGGAGCAATGGTGCCACCCGGGGGCAGGGCGCCACCGGCGGGAACAACCAACTGGTCACCGATCTTGATGAAGTCCTTTGCGGACAATCCGTTGGCATCGAGCAGGGCTTGCGTGCTGACGCCCATGGCCTGTGCGATCCGGGAGGGGATGTCACCAGCCTTCACGACGTACTTGGTTCCTGCGGGAGCGGGGGCTGCTGACGGGGTGGGCGAACCGGGAGGGGCGGCGGTCGGCGGATTCGTGCCGAGCGTGCCGGAACTGCCGGGAGGCTGCGTTGCGGGAGGAGCCGAGGTGGGCACGGGCGGGAGGGTAGCGAAAGCCGTCGGCGCTGCGGCCGTTGGCACGGTGGTGCCGCCTTTGGCCTTCGCGAGCGAGGTGGAGGACGTGGTGGACTTGCTGTTGCTGCCACCGAGGCCGCAACCGGTCAGAACTGAAGCGGCCAGACCAAGCGCAAGGAGACCGGCGGCTGAGCGGGAACGGAGAAGACTCGTCATATCGCAAGCTTAAAGCGCGTTTGGGGCATTTTTACGGCATACCCGCCCGTCGGTGACAGAGCGGAAACGCACCGTCACCGAGCGTGCGGCCGTTATTGCAGGGGACGGGTCGTCGGAAGGATCGGCGCGGGCAAGGTGGTGCTGCCCATCAGCCACTCGTCCACCCCAGCGGCGCAGGATCGACCCTCGGCGATGGCCCACACGATAAGGCTCTGACCCCGACCGGCGTCACCCGCCACAAACACCCCCGGCACATTGGACATGTAATGACCGTCACGCACGACGTTTCCGCGGCCATCGACTTCGACACCGAGTTGCTTTGCCCAGCCCGTCGTGTCCGGACCGGTGAAACCGAGCGCCAGAAAGACGAGGTCGGCGGGAATCTCCTGCTCGGTTCCCTCGACCTTTTCGAACCTGCCGTCGCGCATCTCCACCTGATGCAAGCGGAGCGCTCGAACCTGACCGGCGCCGTTGTCGACGAAGGCCTCGGTGTTGACGCTGTACACCCGCTCGCCACCTTCTTCGTGGGCGGACGCCGTGCGCAGAATCAGGTTCCACTGCGGCCACGGATTGTTGGCGGCCCGCTCGGAGAGCGGTTGAGGCATGATCTCCAGCTGCACGACCGAGGCTGCCCCCTGGCGATGCGCTGTGCCGAGGCAGTCGGCGCCCGTGTCACCACCGCCGATGATGACGACGTGCTTGCCGTTGGCGTCGATGGGTGTGGATTCACTGTCGCCCTCTTGCACGCGGTTGGACAGAGGCAGGTATTCCATCGCCTGATGAATGCCAGTGAGATCGCGCCCGGGCACGCTGGCGAGGTCACGACCCACCGTTGCACCGACCGCCAACACGACTGCGTCGTAGCGGGCGAGCAGCACGTCAATGTCGACGTTCTGCCCAACGTTCGCGTTGGTACGGAACTCGGTACCCTCAGCCCGCATCTGACCGAGACGACGATCGAGCTGACTCTTTTCCATCTTGAACTCGGGGATGCCGTAGCGCAAGAGTCCGCCGATACGGTCGGCCCGCTCCAGCACGAGCACTTCGTGACCGGCGCGCGTGAGCTGCTGCGCGGTGGCCAGCCCGGCCGGGCCGGAGCCGATGACAGCGATGCGCTTGCCGGTGGAGTGGTTCGGGACTTGCGGCGTGATCCAGCCTTCGTCCCAGGCTCTATCAACGATGGAGACCTCAACCTGCTTGATGGTGACGGGGTCTTCGTTGATGCCCAACACGCAGGCCGACTCGCACGGTGCCGGGCAGAGTCGCCCGGTGAACTCGGGAAAGTTGTTGGTGGCGTGCAGACGCTCTATGGCGTCCTGCCAGTGGTTGCGGTAGACGAGATCGTTCCAGTCGGGAATGAGGTTTCCGAGCGGGCAGCCGTTGTTGCAGAACGGGATGCCACAGTCCATGCAGCGCGATGCTTGCACTTGCAACTTTTCGGCTGAAAACGGTTCGTACACCTCTTTCCAGTCGCGTAGCCGCACCGACACCGGTCGGCGAGTGGGGTTCTCGCGGTCGTGCTTTAAGAAACCCGTTGCGTCACCCATGAACCGACTCCATTATTTTCACGAGGGTTTCCTCTTCAGAAAGCCCAGCTGCGCTTGCGTCCTTCATCACCGTCAGCACTCGTCGATAGTCACGGGGCATGACCTTGCGGAACGCCATTGGTCGCGAGTCCCATTCATCAAGGATGCGTTCGGCCAACTTTGACCCGGTGAAGATAAGATGGCGCTGCACGATGTTGTGTACGAAAATTTTATCGTCATCGTCGAGGAGTTCAAGGTCAACCAGCTCGGTGTTGAGCCGGGTGTTGAACTGGCCGTCAGCGTCGTACACGTAGGCGATGCCGCCTGACATACCGGCACCGAAGTTGCGGCCGGTTTGGCCCAACACCACGACCCGGCCACCGGTCATGTATTCGCAGCCGTGATCGCCCACACCTTCCACCACCGCCGTCGCTCCGGAGTTGCGCACGCAGAACCGCTCGCCCACCGTGCCGCGCAGGAAGATCTCGCCCGAGGTCGCTCCGTAGCCGATGACGTTGCCAGCAATGACGCTCTTGTCAGCTGCGAACGTGGCGGTGCGATCGGGGTGCACGATGATGCGTCCACCCGACAGGCCCTTGCCCAGGTAGTCGTTGCTGTCCCCTTCGAGCCGCAAGGTGATGCCGGCCGGCAGGAAGGCACCGAAGCTCTGCCCGGCCGAGCCGGTGAAGTTGATCTGGATGGTGCCGTCGGCGAGACCTTGGGGCCAGCGCTTGGTGACCTCGTGGCCGAGCATGGTGCCGACGGTGCGGTGCACGTTGCGGATAGGCACTGTAAGGCGCACCCGGTGGCCGTCCATGATGGCTGCTTGGCAGGCGTCGATAAGCCCAATGTCGAGTGCGTCGGCCAGGCCGTGATCCTGCGGTACCGACTGGCGGAGCGATTGGCCGTACGGGTTCTGCGGCACCGCCAGGATCGGGCTGAGGTCAAGTCCGCTGGCCTTCCAATGATCGACCGCGCTGCGGGTATCGAGCATCTCGGCATGACCGACCGCTTCGGCGATTGATCGGAAGCCCAACTCGGCCAGAAGCTCGCGGACTTCCTGGGCGATGAACTCGAAAAAGTTCACGACGAACTCGGGCTTACCGCTGAACTTTTTGCGCAATTCGGGGTTCTGCGTGGCCACCCCGACCGGGCACGTGTCGAGATGACACACACGCATCATCACACAGCCGCTGACCACAAGGGGAGCAGTGGCAAAGCCGAATTCCTCGGCACCGAGCAGCGCAGCGATGACCACGTCGCGACCGGTCTTGAGCTGACCGTCGGCTTGTACCACGATGCGATCGCGCAGTCCGTTCAGCAGCAACGTCTGCTGCGTTTCGGCCAGACCAAGTTCCCATGGCGCCCCAGCGTGTTTCAGCGACGTGAGTGGGCTGGCGCCGGTGCCGCCGTCGTGACCCGAAATGAGCACGACATCGGCCTTCGCCTTTGACACACCCGCCGCGACCGTGCCGACGCCGACTTCAGCGACGAGCTTCACGTGTACGCGGGCCGACGGGTTGGAGTTCTTGAGGTCGTGGATGAGCTGCTTGAGATCCTCGATGGAGTAAATGTCGTGATGCGGCGGCGGGCTGATGAGACCAACGCCGGGCGTGGAGTGCCGAGTCTTGGCCACCCACGGGTAGACCTTGTGACCAGGCAGCTGACCGCCTTCGCCGGGCTTGGCACCCTGAGCCATTTTGATCTGCAAGTCATCGGCGTTGGTGAGGTACTCACTCGTCACCCCGAAGCGACCGGACGCCACCTGCTTGATGGCGCTGCGGCGCACCGGATCATGCAGTCGTTCGCTGTCTTCGCCACCTTCACCGGTGTTGCTCTTACCACCGATCTGATTCATGGCCACAGCCATGGTCTCGTGCGCTTCGGCCGAGATGGAGCCGTAGCTCATCGCCCCCGTTGAGAAGCGCTTCACGATCTCGGAAACCGACTCGACCTCATCAATGGAGATGGGTTCACGCTTGTCGGACGCGAAGGCGAAAAGGCCTCGCAACGTGGCCAGCTTGGCGGATTGGTCGTTCACGAGCGCGGTGTACTGCTTGAAGATGTCGTAGCGCTTGGAGCGGGTGGCGTGTTGCAGCTTGAACACGGTCTCGGGATTGAACAGGTGGACCTCGCCCTCGCGACGCCACTGATACTCGCCGCCCAACTCGAGCTGGCGATGTCGGCGCAGCTCGGGTCGACTCGGATGCGCCACCGCGTGACGCGCCGCGGTCTCGCGAGCGATCTCTTCGAGGCCGATACCACCGAGGCGGCTAACCGTGCCGGTGAAGTACTCATCCACCAGATCACCGCCGAGGCCGATCGCTTCGAAAATCTGCGCACCGGTATAGCTGGCCACCGTCGACACACCCATCTTCGACATGACCTTCAACACGCCCTTGCCGGACGCTTTGATGTAGTTCTTCACAGCCTTCTGCGGGTCGATACCACCCAACCCATTCAGGTCTTCCCGGATCATGTCCTCGATGGATTCGAACGCAAGATACGGGTTGATCGCGCCGGCGCCGTATCCGATGAGCAGCGCCATGTGGTGCACCTCGCGGGCGTCGCCAGTCTCGATCACAAGACCGACATGGGTGCGAGTCTTCTCCCGGATGAGGTGGTGATGCACGGCAGAGGTAAGCAGCAGCGACGGGATTGGGGCAAAGGCGTCATCGGCGTTGCGGTCGGACAGCACGATGATGCGAGCACCCTCCGCGATGGCGTTGGACACTTCGTGACGGATTGCATCGAGCGCCCGCTTGAGCGCCAGTCCCCCGCCACTCACCCGATACAGACCGGCGATGACGACCGATGCGAAGCCGGGTTGATCGCCGTCGTCGTTCACATGAATGAGCTTGGCGAGTTCGTCGTTATCGAGGATGGGGAACGCAAGGCCGATCTGCTTACAGCTGTCGGGCGTCGGCTCTAGCAGGTTGCCTTCGGGCCCCAACGACGAACTGACGGCAGTAACAACTTCTTCTCGGATGGCATCGAGCGGCGGATTGGTGACCTGGGCGAACAGCTGCGAGAAGTAATCGAACAGCAGGCGAGGCTTGTCACTGAGCACAGCCAACGGGGTGTCGGTACCCATCGAGCCGAGCGCCTCACCACCGGTCTTGGCCATGGGCGCCATGAGTATCTTGAGTTCCTCGTGGGTGTAGCCGAACATTTGCTGGCGGCGCAGCACGCTGTCGTGACTGAACACGAGGTGCTCGCGCTCGGGCAGATTGGCCAGTTGCACGCTTCCGGCGGCCAGCCATTCGGCGTACGGGTGCTCGTTAGCGAGGGTGGACTTGATTTCCTCATCGTCGATGATGCGACCCTGGGCGGTGTCGATGAGGAACATGCGACCGGGCTGGAGGCGGCCCTTCTGCACGATCTTGGCCGGGTCAACGTCGATCACGCCGGTCTCGCTGGCCATGACCACGAGGTCGTCATCGGTAACCCAGTAGCGGCTGGGACGAAGACCGTTGCGGTCAAGCACCGCCCCGATGACGGTGCCGTCGGTGAAGGCAATGGATGCGGGTCCGTCCCACGGCTCCATGAGCGATGCGTGGTACTGGTAAAAGGCGCGGCGGGCCGGGTCCATCGTTGGATGGTTTTCCCACGGCTCGGGGATCATCATCATGATGGCGTGGGGCAGGCTGCGACCGCCGAGGTGCAGCAATTCGAGCACCTCATCGAAGCTGGCCGTGTCGCTGCCGGCCGGGTTGCAGATGGGGTATAGCCGGCTGATGTCACCGCCGAAGACGTCTGAGGCCAGCATCGATTCGCGCGCCCGCATCCAGTTGCGGTTGCCCTGAACGGTGTTGATTTCGCCGTTGTGCGCCACGAGGCGGTATGGGTGGGCAAGCGGCCACGACGGAAACGTGTTGGTGGAGAACCGGCTGTGCACCAGCGCCAGTGCGGACTCGATGCGCTCATCACCCAGTTCAGGGAAGAACGCCTGGAGCTGTGGGGTGGTGAACATGCCCTTGTACACCACCGTGCGGCTCGACAGCGACGGGAAGTAGACGTTGTCGACTTCGCGCTCGGCTCGCTTGCGCAGCGGGTAGACCTTGCGGTCGAGATCGATGCCACCGGCACCCGCGCTGTCGGCGATGAACAGCTGCTTGAACGTGGGCATGACCGCAACCGCTGAGCTGCCGAGCGTGGTGGGGTCGGTCGGAACGTCGCGCCAACCAAGCACCACAAGACCCTCGTCACCGGCAATGGTTTCGATGGCTGAACAGGCCTTGTTCCGCTCCTCCTCATCCACGGGCAAGAAGGCCAGACCAACGGCATAGTGACCGGCCGCAGGCAGCTCGAACCCGGCGACCTCACGAAGAAAGCGATCGGGAACCTGAAGGAGGATGCCGGCGCCGTCACCCGTGTTGGCTTCGGCACCGGTAGCGCCACGATGTTCGAGGTTGCAAAGCGCACCGAGTGCCGTGGCTACAAGCGCGTTGGTCTTGCGGCCCTTCACATCGGCCACGAACGAAACACCACAGCTGTCATGCTCGTGGCGCGGGTCGTACAGGCCATGGGCGGCAGGCAGCGCGCTAAACGGGGTTTGCTTCATGGTCATCGTCGTCATCGTCCTATTCCAAAGTCGCAGAAATCTCGGCTTTGCAACGAGACGGCGTTGGCCCGTGCAAAACCAAGGATAGCGCGGTGAACCGAACCGGCACGAACCACTTTCGTGTCTTGACAAAACGCCATAGCAGAGCCGTTTCCGGGGCTAGATGTCGCTGAAGTGGGCCGGGCGCTGCTCGAATCCGGCCATCACTGATTCGACCTGATTCGGCGACCCGATCAGGGAGCGCATCATCTGGCGCTCTTGCGCGAACTGAGTGGCGACGTCGGCTCCGGCGTATGCGGCGCGCAGGAGTTCGGTGACACCACGGACCGCATGGGGGCTCTTTGAAGCAATATCGCGGGCCATGGCTAGCGCGTCATCAAGTGGCGACGAGGTCACGCGGGTAGCCAGCCCCATCTGTTCAGCCTCGATGCCATTCACAATTCGCCCGGTGGTGGCCAGCTCCATGGCGATGTCGGGCCGCACCAACTGCGCCAACCGAAAGGTGCCGGTCATATCCGGAACGAGCCCCCACTTGATCTCGAGAATGCTGAACTTCAGGTCGGGAGCAACGATGCGGATATCGGCTCCAAGCGCGAGTTGGGCGCCACCGCCGAGGGCCGCGCCGTGCACGGCGGCGATGATCGGCACCGGGATCTCCTGCCACACCCAGCAGATCTGCTGGGCCAGCTGCGTCAGGCCGCCGTCGGACATGCGGCCTGCGTTGAATGTGTCGTCCGACGCCTCGCCCCCAACCATGGCCTGAAACGAAGCGAAGTCGAGCCCCGCACAAAACGATCGGCCTTCGCCCGACAGCACCACTGCCCTCAGACCGGGCTCGGTCTTCAGCCGCTCGCCCGCGGCCGCAATAGCCTCGAACATAGCCGGGTCGAGGGCGTTCATTTTGTCACCACGAGTCAGGCGGACGTCGGCGACACCGTCAGAAACGACGCAGGAAACACGATCAGTCATTGCAGCATGTTGCCACGATCGACTCCGGCACGTCCTGTCCCCGTTCTGCGTTTGGCCCGATAGTCACGTCTGGAGTGGGAGGACGAGATCGGCCAGGCGGGTGAGGTCGGTGCGCCAGTCGGCGCTTAGTGATGACCGCAAGACGAACTTGGTGATGCCGCCGTCGATGTGGGCGCGCAGCAGGCTCTCAAGCGACTGCTCACCGATCGGAAGAATTTGGGAGATGTCACCGTCCGAACGACGTTGACGGAGTGCGTCAAGCACAGCGGATGGTGGCTCCGACCATGCGTACGGCATGCTGATGCCGAAGTGGTCGGCATCAATGACCCTGCCCAGCTCCGCAGCGCGCTTCTCAATAGTGATGCGCCCGGCAGCTGCCTCAGCTGGTGTCGCGGCGGCCGTGAGCCATCCGTCAGATAGCCGGGCCACCCGGTCGAGCGCTTGCGGGCCGAGACCTCCCAACCAGATCTCCAGCGGGTCCTGCAACGGCGTTGGTGAGAGTCGTACATCGTCGTAGTGATACGTGCCGACATCGGCCGTGACGCCGTCGCCCTGCCACCACGCGCGTAACAGGCGTATGGCCTCATCGATGGCTTTGCCTCGGTCGCCGGTGGCATGCCCGAGCGCGGCTCGCTCGGTTGGTTGGCCGAGGCCGGGCACGAGCGAAATCAACAGCCGACCACCCGAAAGCCGATCGAGCTGAGCCAGTTGTTTGGCCAACCACAGCGGATTGCGACCGAGCGGCACGACGTTCATTCCCAACTTGAGCTTTGTCGTGCGAGCGGCCGCGTAGCTGAGGCTGATGAGCGGGTCACCAAGAGGACCGAGGGGAATGTCCGACAGCCAGATGGTGTCGAAGCCCAACGTTTCGCAGGCGGCGAGGCATTCGTCAAACTGGCTCTCATGCAGAGCCTCGGCCGGCGGCGTCACCGCGAATCGGATCTTCATACGCAAGTGAGCCTAGGTCCACGTCTATCAGCGAACCTCCAACTCGGCCCGTTCTACCTTCCAACTCGCCGTGCCGAGGGTCCCAAGCCGCAGCGACACCCTGAGTTGGAGGGTAGAACCGCCAAAGTTGGAGGGTACGGCCAAGGGGAACGGCTGGGTCGAGGTCGATGACGCAGCCACGCGGTCTACGCTGCGGCCATGACGAAGAGGCGATTGGGCATCCTGGGGACATCGGTTGGCCTCATCCTCGCCGGTAGCAGCCTGTTGACCGGCCCCAACGGCGCTGCTTCGGCATTGGCGAGCGCGGCGAAGTTCGTGGGCGTCGCACCGACACGGGTGCTCGATACGCGCGGCAGTACGCCGCTCGTAGCGAACGTGGCGCGCCAAGTTCCGCTCACGGTGCCATCGGGAGTCGTTGGTGTTTCGGTCAACCTCACCATCACGCGGGCTGGAGGCAATGGCTTTGCCACGGTGCATCCGTGTAGCCAAACCAACATCACAACCTCCACGGTGAACTTTCAACCCGGCATCGATATCGCCAACGCATCGCCGCAGACGCCGTTGGATGGCAGCGGGTTGTGCGTCACCGCTGACATCAAGACCGATGTGATTGTCGACCTCACCGGTTGGTGGTCATCCACCGCGGGCACCGCATTGGCGGCCCACAATCCGACCAGACTGATCGACTCTCGGGACACCTCCGCCCGCCCCCTGACCCGGCCGATTCCCACCGGCAGTGGAAACGTGGTTGGGCTCACTGTGATCGTGACCCGACCGGCAGGCAACGGTTTCGCGTCCGTGCATCCCTGCACGCGAGCCGTCACCACATCGAACGTAAACTTTCGCGCTGGGCAGACCGTAACCAATCTCGTGGTCATGTCGGCCGCCTCGCCTTTGTGCATCACCACCTCGGTCGCCGCCGATGTGGTGATCGATGAGGTTGCATCCTCAGGATCGAACACGATGTCCGCAATCTCCCCGAGGCGAATGCTCGATACTCGTGACACCGCTTCATGGGTGGGTGCCGGTGGCACCGTCACGTT